>DNSH01000042.1 GCA_003499715.1 Candidatus Mesolinea sp.
TCAACCACAAAAGCAGCTAAGATACCTGGCTGCCAGAGGGCTGGGTCAGACTGAGCAAATTGCAAAAACCCGCTAATGCGGCTGCCTTGCTCGATTTCTTTCCAAACCAGGCGTTCATTGCGAAATGCGCTAATAATCGCTCTGCCCTGTGCAGAGCCGAAGCGATCCATCACTTCGCGTAAAAAGCTTTCAGCACTCATTACCGCCTCCTTTCCTTTGCATCTGGATGTAAGCTTGTTTAGGGCAAGCCAATAAAGGGCTTGAGGAAGTAATAAGCTGCTGCCAACAAGACCAAGCTTAGGAAGACAAAGAAAATCCCAATCCCAGTGGTGGAGCGGGAGAGCTCATTGAGTGAGTTAATCAGCAGGGAAGCGTTCCCTACCAGACCGCTGGCACCGTCAGTTATCCCTTTTTCTGCTAATTTGGTGGTTTGTTTGGCGATGGTTTCGACATTCTTATTGATTGCCTGGCGTGCCAGGATGATGATACTCAATAATAAGCAAATAACGCCAAAAACCGAGAGCGCATAACCCACATATAAAATCACTTTATCTGGTAGCATGAAAGCCTCCTCATAAAAACGCTATTAGAAGTATAGATGCAAATTATGTGCCAGGCGGGCTAATCTCAACGCTTGGCGGCAGTGCTATTCACAATTTCAGGAGGAAGGTGATTAAGGTCTATCGCAGCGTCATCACATAAGAGGACAGCGCGTTCAATGACGTGACGCAGTTCGCGGATATTACCGGGCCAATCATAAGCCATGAGGGCGTTCATAGCGCGTTCGGTTACATCGGTGATATTGCTGCCCATATTGAGGTTATATTTTCGCAAGAACAATCCAACCAGCTCAGGGATATCTTCCGTCCGTTGCGCGAGCGGGGGCAAATCCAGGTCAACAACCTTCAGACGGTAGTACAGATCCTCCCGGAAGGTGTTGTTAGCCATCATTTCTTTGAGGTTTCGGTTGGAGGCGGCGATAATCTGTACATCCACCTTGATAAGGTTCGTCCCACCCAGCCGCCGGAAAGAACGTTCTTCGATGGCACGCAGTAATTTAGCTTGTAGTTCCAATGGCATTGAAGCAATTTCATCCAAAAACAAGACCCCACCATCTGCGACTTCCATTAACCCAAGCTTGCGGTGGGTCGCATTGGTGAAGGAGCCAGCTTCGTGCCCGAATAGCTCCGTCTCGAACATGGTAGCGGGGATTGCAGGGCAGTTGACGTCGATGAAAGGTTTGTTTGCCCGCGGGCCGGTTTTATGGATATAGTTGGCTAAAACTTCCTTGCCGCTGCCGGTTGGGCCGGTAATCAATACGGAAACGCAAGCATCTGAAGCGCGCCGTGCTAAACTGACCACAGATTGCATCGCCGGCGAGCTGCCAATGATGAATTCGTCGAGCCCCTCCTTAGAGGTGTGCAAATGGTTGAGCTCCCGGCGCATTGAGACGACTTCCTCAGCGCGTTTAACCGATTTTTCGAGTTCAAGCAAGTCCAACGGCTTCTCGATGAAATCTTGCGCGCCGTTTTTCATCGCTTCCACTGCCATGCTAATCTCTCCATGTGCAGTGATAATAATGACTTGAGGGCGCATGGGCAGCAATGCAGTTTCGTTCAACAAGTTAGGGCCGTATCCATCGGGTAAGCGTACATCCAAGATGATGATATCAGTGACGCCCTGAGCGATATACTTGCGCGCCTCTGCCATGGTACCCGCTTCCAAGACTTCATAGCCTCGATTCCGCAGGAAATCAGAGATGACCAAGCGGGCGGTTTCTTCATCATCGACGACTAAAACTGTTGCAGACATAACTCCTTAATCAGCTTTGGGGATGAGCACATGGAACATGGTGCCTCCTGGAAAGCTTTCTACGTAAAGATTGCCTTTGTGTGCGGTCATAATCCTTTTTGAAATTGCCAAGCCCAAGCCTGTACCTGTGCTCTTGGTGGTAACGAAAGGTTCAAAAATATGCTCCCGCAGGTCATCAGGAATCCCAGGACCAGAATCCGCGACAATTACATCGTATTGCGCTGGAATAAGGTGTGGATCAGCTTCGGTTACTTTGATATTTAATGTGCCGCCGGATTTTTCCATGGCTTGAATGGCATTATTGATTAGGTTTTCGAATACTCGCTCCAAGGCGCGAAAGTCCGCTTTTACCATGGGATGGTCTGGGTGAGCGTCAAAATTATACTTGATTTTGAGATTAGTCATCCGCGGTGCGACTTTTTCCAGAAGTTGCGGAATCATGATGCTCAAATCTACGGGTACCAAGTGATAGTCCACCGGCTTAGAAAACACAAGTGTTGAGTCCATCAAGTGGGCCAGGCGCATGCAGTCGGTTTGCAGGCGGCTGATAAGCTCTTGGTGTGGGTCACCTGGCTTCATGGTCATGCCCATATATTGCAAGCCGGTCATAATGCTGTTGATTGGATTTTTGACTTCGTGGGCAAACACTGCCGAAAGTTCACCAAGCCAGGCACGCTGTTCCAGCTCTTGATTCTTGACGCGAATCTGTTCGCTCTGGCTGCGATCGCGCAATATTAGGATGATGCTAACAACTTTTTCTTCCGAAAGCACAGGGATGCATTGGATTTCAGCCTGAAAAGACCTGCCTGTGCGCGTGCTGAGGTGAAAATCCTGCCCGATTTGGGTACTGACGCCTTGTTGAGCTGAGGCAAACATCCCGGCAAGTGATTGGTTACCAATTAGAATCATTTCGGCTTTTTGGCGGAAAGCCTCACTTGTGGCGTAACCCAACATGCTCTCTGCAGCTGGGCTCATCTCGGCAATCAGTAGCTCGGGCGTGAGCAGAATAACGCCTTCTTCTAAGCTGTCAATAAGCGCATGCTCAATTTGCAACAACTGACGCACGTTTTGCAGTGTCTGTTGGGCATTTTCCATCCAAGCTAAATGGTGAAGCGTGCTGGCAGTGAGCTTTGCTAAGAATTCAAGCTCCAGCGAAGTTTCCTCGGCTAAGGCTCCGTTTCCAGAGGCGATGAGACACCCTTGTAAAGTTTGATTATAGAGAAGCGGAAGGGTGAGGAGGTATTGGCTGCCTTGGACTAAAGCTATTTCTTGCAAGCTGGTGATGGCTGCTTGCCCAGCTTGCCAGGTAGATAAACCTGAAGGGTTTGCAAGGTCCTTTAAGCTAAATTCCTGAGGGAAGGGGCTGCCTGATAGATCCAGGTCTAAATCTATACGCAAGAGTTGATTTTTTTTGCTCTCGAATACATACGCGGCTATTGCCTGGGGGTGAAGTTGCTCTCTTAAGACTTCGGCTGCCTGGGCGAGCGCTTTGGATCGTGAATCTTGCTGGGTGATGGAAGTCAACTGCGAAAAAAAGTCACGCAAGTAATTTTCTTGCTGAAGAGCAGCGGTTGACGGCTCCATATTGAAAATAAGCGCTACGATTTGATTGGTTTGGCTGAGGGATTTGATGTTTAGGTTTACTGGTAGCGAATCCCCTGAGGCGGTCTTAAGCTGCACTTTTCGGCTTTCAGTACCTGTTGGATTTGTATCTAACTTTTTGGAAAGGAGTCTTGCTATTGAAACTCCTTGTAATTCTGCTGAACGGTAGCCTGTAAGGGCTTCAAATTGCTGGTTTGCAGCCAGGAGCAAGTCCTCGCTGCGGTTATAAAGCAGCGCAGCAGTGGGAATCAACGCAAGGATCAAAGCGAAATCCAAGCTCGGTAAATGGTCAGAGAGGGGCTCAAAAGGGAGTTTGGGCGAAGATGAGCCTGCCAAGGGACTATCCTGTGACGGTTTGGTGGTTATTTTGGCGCAGATGTGCCGGCAATATGCCTTCCATCGAGCGGTATTTTGCTACAGTGCGGCGAGCAATGTGAATGCCCTGTTTTTTTAGCCTCTCTTGTATCTCGGAATCGCTCATGGGGTGTTTTTCGGTTTCGATCATTTCTTTGATAATTGTACGCTGAGATAAGCTGCGATCAAAGAAGATCGCCAAGGGCACTATGCGTTTATTCGGTAATTGCACGGTTTTTCCGGATACTGCCCTGGAGATGGTGGACTCGTGTACGTTGAGTTCTTTGGCAATTTCAGCGCGGGTGAGGGGTTGCATTTCTTTTTCGCCAGAAACGATGTAATCTTTTTGCAACATTACCAATTTTTCAAGCATCAGGCGCAAAGCGTTCGAGCGCTGCTGGATGCATTTTACCAGCAGAGAGGCTTTTTCTAAATCTTCTTTCCACTCGGTTTGTTTTTCATCCTCTACTTGTTTTAACGAGGCTTTGAAGAGAGGATTTACTCGCAGGGTGCCACGGATGGGATGAATGATTTCCACCACTAATGGGTTTTCTGGGTTGTCGTTGAGGAAGTAGATCAGGATATCGGGACGGTGATATACCTCAGGGTTTCCGTTGGTGGGTTTGTGAATGTCCCCCCATTGAGCTCGGGCGGGGAAGGGGTTGAGGTTTTCGCTGATAAACTCTGCGATTTGCTCCACCTGGGTTGAAGCGATGCCCAAGTTGTGAGCAATCTCCGCATAGTGGCGCTGGCTGAGCTGAGGCAGGTAAAGGCTGACAATCTCGCGGGTATACTTCGGGACGCGATTAGATTCCGCAAGGACTTCTAACTGGGTGAGCATTGCTTCGCGCGGGTCAGCTGAACAGACGCCGATGGGATCGCAATGCTTGAGGCGTTCGATGATAGGTGTGACTTGACTGGGTAGTTTGTGATAATACCGGGCAATTTCCAGCGGGGTTGTGGTCAAAAATCCGTCTTCATCCAAGTGGCTGAGGATGTAAGCAGCAATGGGGCGCTCTTCCGCGC
>DNSH01000061.1 GCA_003499715.1 Candidatus Mesolinea sp.
TCGAGAGCTGGCCTAAAGTTTGAAGCCATAAGTTTCGACAAATTGAATTTGGTATTCGCTTTCTACAGCAGAAGGTATAAATTGACGGATCCATTGGATAGATTCTTTGGGAGAGAGATCTAGCAAGTCTTGGGCTAAGCAGGCACAAAACATACCCGTTCGCCCAATGCCTGCGTGGCAATGGATTGCAATCTTGCGGCTGGCACGGATATAAGCTTCGGTCTGTTCTAAAGCTGCATCCCATTCGCCAAAAGGCGGAGCGGAAAAGTCTTTGACAGGCGCATGCAGCACTTCTATGCCAGCTTGCTCATAGCGAGCTAACAAATCTTGACTGGCAAAGGTCGCAATGTCTTCAAATGTGTTCAGCATTACCACTGTTTGTATACCAACTTGCAGATAAAGATCAAAGACTTCATCGTGGGGGTCGAACAAACTACTGCCTGGCATTACCGAGCGGTATACACAGCCAGCTTGACCATACGGTATCTCCGTGATTAAGGTTGGCTTAGGCCGTTGCATGTGGGCAGGCAAGCGCCAATCCCCTTTCTCGTCCCGCTGAAGTGGAAAGACCGAGATGACTGATTCAAGCGGAAGCGGACTCCCATACAAATGGGGGAAAGTCATCTGACCGCCCTCCAGATTTTCGTACACTAAGCGGATGCCAGTACGCTGGGGATCTATTTCTAGTACGAGTAATTCGGAGGCTTCATGGAAAATGGTGTTAGCGGTTTTTTCTACTTGATAGAGATCAGAACAGTGAATGAATCCATCCTCAAGGAAAGCTTGCGGGGTATAGCCGTGATTAGATTGGGCAGTTTTCCAGGTCTCGGGTGGAAGAATGTGATAAATCATGTGATTAACCTTTTCTATGTCTCTGAGCATATTCGCTGCTTAGCGATTGCTTTCGGCGTATTGAGCGTAATTGTAACGGCAATGCAGGCATTTGTGCCACATAGAAAGTAAAATTGGACATGCACATTTAGATTATATTAAATACATTATACATTTTGTAATATTGCCTTCATAGGATTTATCCCATGTTATACTCAGCACGGTTAAATTGTTGGTTTACGAACAACGCATAGAGGAGGTTGCGAGCAAAAAGATGAGAGTTAGAGTAAATAAAGATTTATGCAGTGCCTGTGGCGTTTGTGAAGGGTTAGTCCCTGAGGTTTTCAGCTTAGAAACTGAACCTTATGCGGTTGTGCTGCTTGATCCGGTGCCAGAAGAATTAGAAGACGCTGTGCGTGAAGCAGCAGAAAACTGCCCAGAAGGCGCCATTGAGATTGTGGAAGAGGATTGACCATATCAAATCAATGATACAATAGGGCAAGAATTTGACCAAACTCTTAAGGAGAAAAAATGAGAGCCTCTGTTGATAAAGATTTGTGTATTGCTTGTGGCGTTTGTGAGAGCATCGCTCCCGAAGTATTCAGCTTAGAAACTGAACCTTATGCGGTGGTACTGCTCGATCCCATCCCAGAAGAATTAGAAGATGCTGTGCGCGAAGCTCGGGATGAATGCACTGAAGAAGCAATCATCCTCGAAGAATAAAATTGAACGGAAAAAAAATTAATACATCGCCTGCTTGGGCGATGTATTTATTTAACCGGACTTGCGAGCGATCAGTGTATCAAAAATGGTTCCATAATCGATTAAAGATTAGATTCGGTAATATTTGATAGAATAAGGCAGCATTCATGATTTTTTCGTAAATTACTGAACTGCCAGATGTGATTTCATGCCAAAGGCTGATGATCTACCCATTTTACGCACCAAACTTCTGATTCCGGAGTTGCAATACAACTACGTACCCAGAGAAGCACTGCTAAATGCACTGAATGAACGCAATTTTGGGGATGTCATACTCATTTGCGGACCGGCTGGTTATGGAAAGACGATTTTGGCTGCTGAATGGACGCGTATGCAAAGTACAAGCGCCGCTTGGTTGAGCCTGGAAGATTCCGATAACGACGGTGATAGCTTCACACGATATCTTGCAGCTGCTTTAGAACAAACTCTTAAAGACGATCAACTGGGGGTACAAATTCAGAATGAAATAACTGGTAACAATCCAGGAAACACATTGCATGCATTAATGGTTCAACTGATTAACCTCACTACCCAAGATGATGTGCGGGTAACCTTAGTTTTAGATAACTTTCAATTTATCACTCAGGAACGAATCTTAGCTGAAATCGATTTTCTCCTGAATCACCTCCCACCGCACTTAAGACTCTTTTTGTTGACGCGGAAGGAGCCAGCCTTTTCACTTTCACGGATGCGGGCTAGAGCGCGCCTAATGGAAATCCGCACGGAGCAATTAGCCTTTAATTTTAGTGAGACGAGCCAATTTTTACGGGTAAGTTTGCAGCGCAAGATTTCAGATGAAGGCTTGCTGTTTGCTTATCAGAAGACAGAGGGGTGGGTGTTAGGCTTACAACTGTTGCCGATTGAATACCTGACTAAAAAGCCCGAAGACGGAAAACTGGTTCAGCTGCATAATGCTCAGGTGCTGCGTGCCTATTTCCTCGACGAAGTGATTCGCCCTGAAAGCCCTGAAGTGCAGGAGTTCCTATTCAAAACCTCTATCTTAGATAAGATGAATGCGGAACTCTGTGAGGCACTTTTTGCCGAAAGTTACTCTTATGGGTGGTGCAGAGAAATGCTGCAAATATTGCAGGATCATAACTTGTTTACCTTTCCGGTTGATGAACAACCTGGCTGGCTGCGATATCATCCTTTATTTGGTGAAATCTTGCGAAGTGAACTATTCAGCCGCTATCCAATGGAGAGCAAGGAACTCCTCGTGCGAGCTAGTGCATGGTTTATGCGTCAGAATATGTTAGAGGAATCGGTCCAACAGATTTTACGCACAGAGGATTCGGAATTAATTATCGCCCATCTGGAGGACATCACCATTCAATCTCTCCAAGATGGGCGTGTTCTGGACCTAATGCACATTATCCGCAACATCGATGAGGCGACTATTAGCGCCAGCCCGATCCTATGCCTGGCTTATGCCTGGGATCTATTGGCAAACTATGACTTTGAAACTTGCGAATTATGGATGGAAAAAGCTATTGTGCTCTCCCACACGCCGGAAGGAGAAGCAAAAGTTGCACCATACAAACAAATTTATGATGGCATTATCAAGATGATGCAAGCCATATTGCTTTCATCCCGTGGAAAAGCAGAACAAGCTGACGGACTTATCCAAGAAGCGTTAGATATTTTGCCGCAAGATAATTATTTTTCGCGCAGTTTTGCGATGCTCCATCATGCGGTTGCGCATGCGGTAGGAGGGCGCACCGAAGAAGCGATCGCACTTTACCGGCGGGCGATTCAGATTGCGCAACTTTCGGAGCAATGGTTTGTGCAGTTAATGGGGCGCTACCAATTAGCCAGAACCTACGAAAGAATAGGGCGCTTTAATGAAGCGGAAATTGAGTTAATGCGCAGCATGGCAATTTTTAGCCGCTTGAAAGGCAAGTACACCAACTTGGAGTGTTATCTTTATAAGGAGCTTGCTGCTATTCATATTGCCCGCAACGAGTTAGAAGATGCATGGGAAGATTTTCAAAACTATTTGGATGCCAGCCCAGTGGTCAAATCTTCACCTGATGATGTGAGCGCGCATATTTTTTTAGCCCAATTTCATCATGCTAATCAAGATCCTGGGAGTGCAAAATTTGAGTTGAACTTGGCACAACAGCTGAGCGGAATGACTGAAAGCCTGCAAGATGACGTGGATGTGCAGTTAGCCGGCTTAGAAATGGAACTGCAGCGCAATGTTACTGAAAATGCGGAGCGGTGGTTTAGGCGGCAAAACGAGGAGAAGCTGGAGACGCTGCCGATTATCTATCGGATGAGAGCGCGGTTGTTACATGCCAGGCTTTTATTAACGCAAGGGCGGCGGGATAAAGACATGGAAAAAATAGCGCAATCCCGCGGAGAGCTGGAGGAATTACTGCCCAATTTGCAAAAGATTCAATATATGGCTTTACAGATTAA
>DNSH01000085.1 GCA_003499715.1 Candidatus Mesolinea sp.
GTTATAAAGGACCTGTAGCTGCGCATGCATTTCCGCGGCGCTCTTAAAGCTGCCATCTAAGGCTGCTTCCAAAAAGCGCATTTCCTCATCATTTAGGCGCCGTTGGACTTCATAAGAATAGGAGGCTTCAAAATGCCGAGGGGAATTAGCGATATCTTCCGGACGGTTAGGGCCAACAGCGACGGAACCAGGGGCTTGCCGACCGGTAAATAAGTGGTGAAGTGCCCGGGCACTAAATTGCAGGAGGTCAAATTGTTGCACCTCAGGTTGGGGTTTTTCTGGCTGCCAATGCCCAATGTTCCAATCCACCATGATCACCTTTTGGCGTGGCTCATTCCAATAGTAATGCAACAGTTTGTGATCCAAATAAGTCGCACCGCGGCGATGAGCCTGCTCCAACAGTTCGGTGACTTGCAAAGCAATATCCAGGACCTGTTTCATCGTCAGGTTATGGATAAAATTGCCGCGAGTGTAGCCAGCATCGCAGAGCATGTAGAGGTTATCCTCCCAGCGCCGCTCGAGCACTACGAAGGGTAACCAGCCATCGGCTAAGCGCTGCTCGTATTCCGCTAGGAGGTATTCGATCTCATCAGGCTCGAAGAAAATCAGTGTGCCAGTGATGTGAGCTGCTTCGGCTTGCCGCTGTAGGTCCTTAGAGAGCGGGGCAATTTCAGCTGGCCAAGCCGTACCTGAATCGGGTTTTAGGTAACCGGCAGCTAACATCGGCGTTAGGTTGTTTAGTCCTCGTAAGCCAGCTAGAATATGGTACTCTTCCAAGAAGAGCGGTTTAGCGTAAGCCAGTTTATCATGGCGCATTACCTTGAAGGCAGGCTCACGCTTGAAGGGGCGCTCACCATTCGCGCTTTTGAGCAGGAAAACGCGGGCACTGGAGCCGGCAGCCTCGGGGATAGCATAGTCATGCTGACCAGCGCTAAGCCAGGTGTCTAATGGTTCAGCTAAGTAAAGCCCATTACGGGCATCTAATTTTTGTTCTTTCATCGTCTTTCCGTTTGCGCTGCCTATTCTACCATTTCTGGTGAGAGAAGGCAGTGAAGATATCGATATCCCGAGAAACGAGCTCACTTGCCCAAGGCAACAAAGGATGCAGAGCATCTAGGTCTTGTACAGTTTGCCTAAACGCTTGCCAGTTATTCTGCTTCAGCAGCTGGTTGTATTGCTCCTGCCACAATTGCAAGCGCACCGAAGGTTCATCTCGACGCTCGATGAGCGCCGTGAGCTGGGCGAGGGAAAACATTGTATCCGCTGCGCTGGTGCGGGCTAAACGCGAACCAGCTAAATCAGCTTGGTTGATTACATCTAGAGCTCTGGCTAATTCTCGCAGGTGGCGAGAAATCTGCAGCAGGGCTTGGTTGACGCTGCTGAAGAGCGTTTGATGCGTTACAACCAACCATCGCACTGCACCGTTTTGGGTTTGCTCAAGTTGCTGCCAAGACTTGAAGAAGAACTCCTGTGCTTCGTCGTCCAAGAAAATCAATTCGCGCGTAAGCTCGGGGTAAATGCCGCGCTCGGATATGCGCTGCCATTGCGAGGCGAATTTGCTTAGGTAGGCACAAGATTGCACAAATTTCTCAGGCAATTGGCTCGTGGATGGAAGTTCTAAACTCGCCCATTTGCGATGACGGATAGCTTGAAGCGCTGGCAGTAGCTGCTCCTGCCAGAGTTGCTGAGCAGTTTGAGCTTCTTGGATGATCTGCCAATGACGGATTTTTTCAGGAAAAGCTGGAATATCAAGAGCGTCTGTGCTCGCGATTGCGTCTTTCCAGTTTTCTAAAGCTGTGAGCACCGCCATTGCCTCCTGCAACTGAGTTTGATCTTGCTGCGGGAAGGAAGAAAGTTCAAGCGTCTTTGGTTGGAGCGGCAGGGTGCTATAGATAGATTCAAAAGCTTGCGCTAATGCCTGATAAAGTACGTAAAATTCGGGTAAGGTTGTCCGCACGGCTTGTAATACCGAGGTTAAATCTTGATTCAACTGTAAAGCCTTATGAAAACCCTGCAATGCACCAGCTTGGGCTCCATTCAGCTTAATGGTTGCGCCTAACTCCTTTGGCACTTCAATCGTGATGTAACCATAATCAATCCATGCGATTGGCCAGTTTTCTTGTTGGGCTTGCGCACGCACTGCTTCAATATCCGTGGCATGCTGGAGGATATTCACGAGGGCATACAAATTCGTCAGCCAGCCTGGCTGGCTAAGGAGCGCTGCCACCCGCGGTTTATTTGCGTTGAGTTGCGCAGCAAAGTGGGTGAGCGTTTCACCAGGTTTAGGACCTGAGAAAAGTTTATCCATCCAACTCTGCAAGGCGCTGATTTCATTATCGATGGATTGAAGATAATTTAGTGAAGGCTCCAGCAAGAACAGCTCCCGCAAGGTTTGCCGGCACATCTCAAGTTCACCTTCAGACCAGGCGCTGAAAAACTCGCGCAGTTTGGAAAGCAGCAGGTTCAAAGCTTTGGGCAGCTCCCGAGGTAGATTTTGCAAACTGACAGCAGGTAAGCGAAAGAGCTCCCGCAAGGTGAGCAATTTGTCTCCTAAAATTTCACCATCGCCTAATTCGTGCCAATTAGCGAGCAAAGCATCCAGTTGCCCTGAAAAACGTTCCAGCTCTGGCGTAAGGGCATCATTTTCGTTGTGTAAGGCGTGACGGTGAATGAGCTGGAGATGAGCTTCATCTCGCAAGGGAACGAGCTGATCGTAGAGAGGTAAAGCATAAACACTGGGTATATGAGCAGCTTTACGCAGCTGACTTTTTAACATATTCAGCTGTGATGAGTTATCGACTTGACCGCGGATGCCTTCAAGCATCCAAAGAGCTCCTGCCCAATCCGCAAAAAGCACACTTGGGAGTAAGTCCGTTAAAAATGAGTTTTCATGGGCATTGGGAAGTTTCAAGATGTATTCGGTCACTTTCCATACATCGCCAAAATCCTCTGGCATGTATTGCCTGAGCAGCAGGATCAACTTTTCTAAAGCACTAAAATCTTGCTTCTGCGCATAGCCGAGAGCTAAGTGTCGAACTGCTTCTAACACTGCTGGCTTATCAATGGTCACACCTAAAGCTTCGAGCGAATTCTTAAGCTCGAGCAACGTGTTGAGCGCATCAAGGTTATAGACGGATTGCACTTGTTTGTGAAAGAGAACTTGATAGTCGGTTACGCGCATGGAAAGTGAGCTGAGCAAGTATTCTGTGCGCAGTTGCAGCTGGGTAAGGTCTTCTTTGGTCAACTGAGCTGCATTGGCGGGCCAATCCAGCTCTGCGATAAGCTCTGGCGCAATTTGATTAAGCAGCAGGTTGCCTTCGCCGATGAACTGTTGGTAGTCCAACCAAGCCGGGTCTTTGCCGTTGGTTGGAGGCTGAGCAGACAAGAATAAACCATTTCCCCAGTCGATAAATGAGAGTTTTCCGTTGGTTTCATCCCAAAAAATATGCTCCATTTTGACGTCGTTCCACGCAATTCCACGCGCGTGCACACGCTCGAGCAATAAAAAAAGCCCTGAAAGTACGCGCAGTATAAGCACATGCGAGAGCGAGACATCCTCTTGGAGCCGTTGTTTGAGGAGATTAGAGATAGCAATGCCGGGCACTTCTTCGCTCACGATGAAGAGGGAAGCTGTTTGTGATGTTCCTGGGATGCTTTGATCGAGCAAAATCGGGGTATGGACAAGCAAGCCATTACGGCTGGCATCTAAGCCGTTGAGGCTGGCAAGAATATGCCCTTCATTTTCAATTTGGGCGGCTTGGCGTAAGATCGTTCCACCAGATGCATTTTGTACAGGCCGCTTCATCAGTCCCATCAGGCCTTCTGGCTGGGATTTTACGCGCAAAACTTCGCCGGCATCGCCTTTGCCCACTTGCTCTAAGAGCTGCCACTGAAAATGGCGCCCGTTGATTATTCTTGGCATGTGCTGATTATAAACGAGGTCATTAAAACCAAAAATTAAAGCTTAACGTCCCCAAAAGGGGCGTCTAGAAAGCGGTCAAACTATGTATTTAAATGAGGAGTTTTGCCTCACTCATAGTAGCTATTTTTGCCAATTGAAAGTCATAGGCAATTTGTGACGAAAATTATCCCCGTGAATATTTATGGCAGCTTATTCCCTGCGGCGACGAATATCTCATACCATTCTTCACGGCTGAGGAAGTCGTCAGCTGCTTTGACGCAATCTTTCAGGCGGTTGATGTTCATCGTACCAGTGACGGGCTGCATCTTGGCGGGGTGCCGGAGCAGCCAGGCAAGTGCAATCGTGGTATTCGAAACGCCATGCGCGGCAGCAATACGATTAATAACCTTGTTGAGCTCCGGAAATTTGGGATTATCTAAGAACACACCTTCAAAGAAGCCATATTGGAACGGTGACCAAGGTTGGATAGTGATTTGGTTCAGCCGGCAGTAATCAAGGATGCTTCCGTCACGGTCGATGGCACCCTCATTTTCCATGTTGACGTAAATCCCATTGGAAATCATCTGAGAGTGTGGAATGCTCAGCTGTAACTGGTTGCATTGGATCTCCTGGTGTAAGTATTTACGCAGCAGCTCGATTTGCATCGGCTTCTGGTTGGAGACGCCAAAATAGCGCACCTTACCGGAAGAGTGCAGGATGTCGAAAGCCTCAGCCACGTCCTCAGGTTCCACGAGTGCGTCCGGGCGGTGCAGAAGCAAGATGTCGAGGTAATCCGTCTGCAGCCGGTTGAGCGAGCCGTTGACGCCTTCCAAAATGTGCTCCTTGGAAAAATCGAACATATTAGTGCGAATACCGACCTTAGATTGTAGGATCATCTGCTCACGAAGGGCGGGGGTCATGCCAATGGCTTTGGCAAACAGCGCTTCGCAAGCGCCATTGCCATAGACGTCGGCATGATCAAAGAAATTAGCACCCAGATCGAGTGCGGTTTTGATGAATTTCTCTGCAGAAGCCTGGTCTAACTTTTGGATGCGCATGCATCCTACGGCAATTACTGGCACTTGCAGATCAGATTTACCTAATGGAATGGTTCTCATAATGCTCCTTTCTCCTAGGTTTATTATAGTGTTGATTAGGGAGGTTGGTTAAAATTCAAACTCTTTGGCGCGATATTGCAAAGCCTCAGCTAAATGCACCTGGGTGATGGCTTCACAATCAGCCAAGTCTGCAATCGTCCGAGCCAGCTTGAGCACGCGATGGTAACCCCGCGCAGTTAACTGCATTTGACGCATTGCTACTTGCATGAGCGCTTGTGAAGCCGCGTCCAGCACGCAATACTGGCGCACTTCTGCCGGTGTCATATCCGCATTTGAAAACAGCTCTGTGCCTGCGAAACGCTTAGCTTGCCTTTCGCGCGCTTTGATCACGCGCTGCCGAATATCTGCAGAAGATTCGCCCAAACGTGCGCTGCTTAGTTTTTGATATTCTACACGCGGGACGTGAATGAGCATGTCAATGCGATCCAGTAGCGGTCCGGAGATGCGCTTTTGGTAGGTGGTGATGGCGCCGGGGGAGCAGGTGCATTGCTTTTGAGTATCACCATAGTAGCCACAAGGACATGGGTTCATCGCACCGATAAGCATAAAATTGGCTGGGAAGGTGAGCGTTCCATTCGCGCGGCTGATAGTCACGCGCTTATCTTCGATGGGCTGGCGCAGCACTTCGAGGATGCGCTGGCCAAATTCGGGCAGCTCGTCCAGAAAGAGCACGCCGCGATGCGCCAATGAAATCTCGCCGGGATGAGGCATGTTTCCACCACCGACTAAGCCGGCATGGCTGATAGTGTGGTGCGGTGCGCGGAAAGGCCGTAAGCGCATAAGAGGGGTATCGCTGGGCAGCATGTCACTGATGGAGTAAATCTTGGTTACTTCCAGCGCTTCTTCCAGGCTGAGCGGAGGTAGGATTGAGGTAATCGCCCGCGCCAGAAGCGTCTTCCCAGCGCCTGGTGGACCAGACATCAGCACGTTATGCCCACCAGCTGCTGCTACTTCCAGTGCTCGTTTGACGTGCTCCTGTCCTTTGATTTCGCTGAAATCGGTTTGGGCTGTGGGTGGGTCGCTGAGCGCTACAGGTATGGTTTGGGCTGGCAAGATGGGCTGCTCGCCGGTGAGATGAGCGTACAATTCTGCTAATGATCCAATGGGGATCACTTCCAGATCGGGAATGAGGGCGGCTTCGGCGGCATCGGCTGCTGGTACATACAAGCGCTTAAAACCCTCTTGCCTGGCGGTGGCAGCGATGGCTAAAACGCCGCGCACATGCCTCACAGAGCCATCCAGAGAGAGCTCACCAACTACGAGCGCACCTTCGATTTCTTCTTGAGTGATTTGTTCACCAGCAATCAACACCCCCACAGCGATCGGTAAATCGAAGGAAGGACCTTCTTTGCGCACGGAGGCGGGTGCTAAGTTGACAGTGATGGGTTTGCGTGGATAGGCGAGGTTTGCATTTTTTATGGCGGAGTAGACACGCTCCCGGCTTTCTTTTACGGCTTCATCCGGCAAACCGACGATAGCCATGTGCGGCAAGCCTTGCCCAAAATCGACCTCGATATCGATAATAACTCCATCCAAGCCGATAACTGCGCAAGAAAGCACATGAGCAAGCATGGCATAAGTTTAGAGGTAAAGGGGCAGGCTGTCAACGGAATTTTTCTAAAATAAGTGGAAAGTTGACCGAATTGACATTAGTTTTTATTCATCATGAGTCAGACGTAAAAAAAACCCCCTAATGAAGATTAATGATGATAGAATTTTCTGGTTTGGCATTCCAAATCATAGATGTAGAAAGGACCTCCTATGCAACCTTCTGCTAAATTCCGACCTTTCGTTTTTATTTCCCTAATTATTATCCTTGTTTTCGGTATTGGATTGTTTTTGGCTGCTGGTCTCACCGTTGTGAGCGCGCAGTCCAGCTTGGGGAGGTGGATTTCCTTTGATGGGGAAGGAGAAAAAACTGCCCCGGAGGTCAACCTGCTCCAGGCTGATGAAAATGCCATCACACTCCAGGCTACCGCGCCGGGCGTGGAAGTGGAACATGTAACGATTGCCGGCCAGACCTACATCAGCCTGGGTGGTGAAGGTTACGTGCAAGGCGGAGAGATCGGCGCGCCAGCCCTGCCTGTGGTTTTTGCTGAGGTGGAAGTGCCAGCTGGTGCAGAAGTGAGCCTGGAAGTTCTGGGGCTTACCAGCCAGAGCACCAGCCTGCAAGCCCAGGGGCTAAGTGGCTTGATCGCCCCGCGCCAGCCTTCGCAACCTAAATGCGGGCAAGCGCTGGCTGATGTCCCGCCTGACAGCCAGATCTACGCCCAAACCTCGCCTTACCCAGTAGAAAGTGTGCGAATTATGGATGAATATATAGTGCGTGGGCATCGCATTCTGCAGATGGAGTTTTGGCCAGTGCGTTATACACCCGCCACTGGAGAGCTAGAGACAATCTCAGAAATCACTTTCCGCCTGAACCTGACAGGCGGGGACCGGAAAGCTGCTCGAGCGGAAATGGATAGGCTTAATTCTTCTGCCTTCAATGCCGTTTATGCCGGACGTGTGCTGAACTACAACCTCGGACTGCCGCTCTCTCAACCTAAACCAAATGAAAATTATCTTATTATCACAGCGGATGCTTACGCTGCTGGCCTAAGCAGTTACGTCTCCCTCAAGCAGGCACAAGGCTACGATGTGAGCGTTGCCACCATTTCACAGGTGGGTGGAAACACCACAACTGCCATCAAGAATTACATCAAAGCCCAATACATAGGCGCCAATCCACCTGTGTACGTCTTGCTGGTTGGTGATTACAACAACGGCACGGATAGCATTACGAATTATCCATTTATCACGGAACCGCCATATCGCACGGATTTGTATTTCTTCACCATGGATAATGAATCCGAATTTGTCCCGGATATTTTCTATGGGCGCTTTCCGGTACGCAGCACGGCGCAGCTTGCAAACGTCGTCAGCAAGCTGCAGGCTTATGAATCCTATAGCGGTGCGGAACCCTGGGTGAAGAAAGCCGCCTTTATTGCAACCAATGATAACGGTTTTTATCAAGTGGCTGAAGGTACGCATAACTATGTGATTAATACATATACGGCGAGTAAAGGCTATACTGGCATCTTCCCCACCAATCCCATGCCCGGTGGAGATAAACTTTATGCGATTACTTATGGTGCGACGGGTGCAAATGTCATCACTTCGATCAATAACAACCGCGCGATGGTGATTTATAGTGGGCATGGCAGCCAAACTGGCTGGGCAGGGCCTGCCTTAAATCAGGGTGATGTGCGCAACCTGACGGGCGTGGCAGTACCGTATGTAGCTTCACACGCCTGTATGACCGCTGACTTTTTGGTCAACGAATCATTTGCCGATACCTGGATCATCGAACCCGTCAATGGAGCTCTCACGATCGCAGCTGCTTCCAATTATTCATATTGGACTGAGGATGATATTTTGGAGCGTGTTATTTTTGACACTTTGTATCATGATCCTGCCGGCATTGAAGTGCCAACGATCAGCCAAATGAAACATGCTGGCTTAGTGGCAGTGGATGCCTCCAACACCAGTTTGGATCGATACTACTGGGAGGAGTACCATATCTTTGGGGACCCGACCCTTAAGGTTGTGCTTGGGCCACGCACACCGGATTTCACGCTTGGCCTTAACCCGAGCGCCATTGATATTTGCTCAACAGCCAGCCAGTCTATTGAGGTGAATATCGGCAGCCTCAATCAATACCATGAACCCGTGAGCCTGGAAGCCAGCCAATTGAGCGGTTACGCGCTTGCTTTCGAGCCTATGGGGCCCTACACGCCACCGGCTGAGGCAGCGCTAACCCTGACTGGTAATGGCTCGGCTGAATTTGGCAGTAGCACCCTCACACTCACCGGTACATCGGGCAGCCTGACCCATACAGCTGACCTTCAAGTGAACACTTACACTGTTTTGTCTGCTGGTCCGGCTTTGCTTTTGCCTGAAGATGGCGCTAGTGATGTTCCTCCCAATGTTGCATTTAGCTGGCAAGCTCTGCCTGGAGCGATGAGCTACCGACTGCAAGTTGCGACCGACCTAGCCTTTAGCAATATTATCTTAGATCAAGCTGGACTCACAGCTACCAGTTTTAGTCCTGCGAGCGCGCTGCAAACAGATACACGTTACTATTGGCGCGTGGCGGCTGAGAACGTGTGCAACGCTACCAGCGAAAACGAGGTCTTTACCTTCCGCACACAACCCGGGCCAGGGGATTGCCCTGCAGGCACGACGCCGCGAATCATCTACCTGACAGACTTTGAGCAAGGGACGGAGGGCTGGCAGGATGCCTCGAGCGGCTTGTATCATTGGTCTATGAGCACAGTGAGGTCACACTCCCCGCAAATGGCTTGGCTCAGCAGCGTTCCTTCCACTACTTCTGACCAGAGGCTTGTTTCGCCTGTTTTTAGCTTGCCGAACGGAGAAGGTCCACTCTCCTTATCTTTCTGGCATCGCTGGACTTTTGACAGCAATAGCCTGTGTAACGATGGCGGGTTATTGGAGCTAAGCACCGACAATGGATCTACTTGGACGTTTGTTCCCGCCAGCATACTGCTAACCAATCCTTATACTGGTGTCATTCGCTCCGGTGTCTTCAACCCGCTGGCAAGCCGTCAGGCTTGGTGCGGAGTAGCTGACTGGTCCTGGACGGTAGTGGATTTGGCGGCTTATGCCGGCAAAAACGTAACCTTCCGGTTCCGCATGGGCAGCGGCAATGCTGGCGCAGCGGAAGGCTGGTATGTAGATGATGTGCGTGTACAGAGTTGCATCCAGCCAGCCCCGCAGCAGCTCTTCCTACCGCTGTTGATGAAGTAAAATGAAATAGTCTCCAATGCGCGGGGCTTGAGCAATCAGGCCCTGCGCTTTTTTGCGCCGGGCTGGCCTTTTGCGCTGCATATAATCACACTGGAATGATTGGGTTACAATAGCGCTGAGAGATACATTCTGAAAAGGACCCACAATCACATTATGAAGAAGTGCAAGGCTTTACAAAACACACTCATCCTCACGATTGCGGCGTTGTTTCTGCTTTCTGCTTGCAATCCAATAAATCTAGCTGCCAAATCCACGACGGAAACTGCGCAAGGAAATAGCCAAGCACAGACGCCGATGCCGACACCGACACAAATTGTGACAGCTACCTCTACACCCAGTGCCACACCTACACCTGAGATTCCTGGCATTTACGTTGACCCCAACTTGCCGGTTGCCTTTCAAAACTCGGTGCAGCTTGAAGCGGCTGGCTTTATTTCTTCCGCGGTTGAAAACGCTGCAGCCAGCTTGGCATTTGAAGCCGAAGCGCCGATCAGTTATTGGGTTTATGCTTTGGTGGCGTCCTTCCCGACAGTTACGGATGGGATTAAGGCGACCGAATTGCAAGCTTTTTGGCAGGACGCCAGCCCGACCGTTTTTGACCGCTTGATTTTGGACAAAAGCAGTTATACAGCCATCCAGAGCATTTGGGGCGAGCCGGCGGGCAACGTGGAAGTGCACGCGGGTGAAGATTTACTTAGCCTTGCTTGGAACACGCCAGGCACCTGGGCAATCATTCCTTTTGAGGAGATTCAGCCGCGGTGGAAGGTGATTGCACTGGATGAGCAATCCCCATTGCATAAAGACTTTATGCTAGAAAGTTACCCACTTAGAGTACCGATTTCGCTTTTGGCAGCCGAGGGTGAGCTTCCGAATGGGTTTGTTGAAAACCTACAGCCGTATATCCCGCAAACCAATCGAGAGGCTGATAAACTCACTACGGTCATACTGACAGGTGTCACAGCTTTGGTGCGCGGCACAGCACGCGAGATGGAAAAGCTCGGGTTAACACGCCCTGCTGAAATTATCGGGCCAACATTGCAGGAAGCGGATATTTTGCACATTAGCAACGAGGTGCCCTTTGCAGTGAATTGCGGCGAGCCGGCACCACAAAACATCGATAAGCTGATTTTCTGCTCGAAGGACGAGTATGTGGAGCTCCTCAAAACGATAGGGACGGATGTGGTGGAGCTGACGGGGGATCACTTTGAGGATTGGGGGCCTGACGCGATGCTGCACACTTTGGAGCTCTATGAAGAATTAGGCTGGCTTTACTACGGTGGCGGGCGTAACCTGGAAGAAGCCAGAAAGCCAGTTAAATTGGAAGTAAATGGAACCAAAATTGCCTTTTTAGGCTGTAATGCAAAAGAATGGACTTATAGCAATGCCACAGAAGAAAAACCCGGCAACCTACCTTGCGATTGGGAATATATGAGCGCAGCAGTAGGAAAGTTAAAAGAAGAGGGTTACTTGCCCATTGTTACTTTCCAACACAAAGAATATTATATTTGGGAGGCACAATCGCAATTAGTAGAAGACTTTCACCGCATGGAAGCTGCCGGCGCGGTGATTGTCAGTGGCAGCCAGGCACATCAGCCGCATGCTATCGAGATTACCGATAATGCCGTGCTGCATTATGGATTAGGGAATTTGTTTTTCGATCAATATGGTCTTACGCAAGATACGGATGACGCCTTTATCGATCGGCATGTGTTTTACGACGGTAAATACTTAGGTGTTGAGTTACTAACCATTAAGTTCAAGGATTTTTCCCAACCGCTGTGGATGGATGCAACAGCGCGGGCAGCCATGCTGGAGAAGCTCTTCTCGGTGAGCAAGTGGAATATGCCCACGCAATAGTAAACGATCGGGATAAATAAATAATAAAAGCAGGAGGCGGATCTCCTGCTTTGTGCCCCCATCGAGACTCGAACTCGAGTTATAGCCTTGAAAGGGCTGTGTCCTAACCACTAGACCATGGGGGCTAAGGTGAAAAAATTTTATCATCAGCTTTAGCATCGGTCAAGCAAAAAATGCAGACATTTTAGGAAGTGTTATAAAATTCCAGTGGTCAGCAAGATCAATTATGTGTAAGGATTATTTGATAAGTGCATGCTTAGCCAAGCATTTTGCTTGA
>DNSH01000110.1:0-7442 GCA_003499715.1 Candidatus Mesolinea sp.
ATCAAAACGGGCTGCGGGTGGTGATGGATGTTGTTTACAATCACACCTCGCAAAGTGGTCAGGATGAAAAATCGGTGCTCGATAAAATCGTGCCAGGCTATTACCATCGCCTGAACCTGGAAGGGGATGTGGAGACCAGTACTTGCTGCCAAAACACCGCTACCGAGCATGCCATGATGGAAAAGCTGATGGTCGATTCAGTCGTTACTTGGGCGACCCAATACAAGGTGGACGGCTTCCGCTTCGACCTGATGGGGCATCACATGCTCAGCAACATGCAGACTGTGCGCAGCGCCTTAGATGCCCTGACGCTCACAAAAGACGGTGTGGACGGGAAATCCATCTACATCTATGGCGAGGGCTGGGATTTTGGCGAGCTTGCTAAGAATGCACGCGGGGTGAATGCAACCCAATTGAACATCGGCGGGACAGGTATCGGCGTGTTCAACGACCGGCTGAGAGATGGTGTTCGCGGTGGTAACCCGTTCGATGACCCACGCTTACAAGGCTTTAGCACTGGCTTATACCTCTTCCCCAATGCCGCCGAGACCCGAACGCCAAAAGAGCAGCTGGACAAATTGCTGGACTACGCCGATTGGATTCGGATTGGCTTGGCAGGCAACCTGAAGAACTATATGCTCACCCAAAAGGACGGAAAAACAGTAGCTGGCAGGCAAATCCTCTATAATGGCGCGCCAGCTGCATATACCCTCGACCCGCAAGAAAACATCATCTATGTCTCCGCCCATGATAACGAGACTATCTTCGATGCTGTACAGCTCAAGGCGCCGGCAGAAGCAACCCTCGCCGAGCGCATCCGCATGAACAACTTAGCGCTCAGCGTCCCAATGTTTAGCCAAGGGGTTCCTTTCTTCCATGCTGGAGATGATATTCTGCGTTCCAAATCGTTAGATCGCAATTCATACAACTCAGGTGACTGGTTCAACCGTTTGGACTGGACCTACCAGACGAATAATTGGGGTGTGGGGCTACCCGTTGAAGGCACAGATAGGTGGGATATCTATGCCCCCCTGCTCGCCAACCCTGCGCTCAAACCCTCTCCTCAGCAGATTACGAATGCTGCTAATGTCTTCAGGGAATTTCTGCAAATCCGCAAGAGCTCCCCGCTCTTCCGGTTGACCTCAGAACAGCAGGTCATGGACTCAGTCTCGTTCTTCAACACTGGCTCTGACCAAATCCCGGGTTTGATCATCATGCGGCTGGTAGATGCAGAGCAAATCGATCCAAATTATGCTGAAATCCTGGTATTTTTCAACGCCAGCCCGGATACCGTCACCTTTAGCGACAGCACTTGGATCGGCGCTGGTTTTGCGTTGCACCCCATATTGGTCAACTCCGTCGATCCAATTGCAGCGAGAGCTGCCTTTAATCGCTCAACGGGCACATTTTCGATCCCCGCACTGACGACCAGTGTGTTTGTTTTGGAGGATTAGAGCAAAACTAATACGGGAGTTCGAAAATCTGCCGGAGAATGAAACAATCCGCCTCCTTTCATACCTGTAAGGCGCAGGATTTACTTTGTCATTGCCATGGTTTGGTGAACGAAGGAAATGTGCCAACTTCTACAGGATCATTGGAAGGAGGCGTAAAATGCAGATCAACTATAACCCTGATATTGGAAGTAACCTAATGGAAGAAATCGTCGTCGCCATGCACATGCATACCGTGTACTCCGATGGGAACGGTACGCATGCTCAATTAGCCGAAGCTGCGCTCAAAGCAGGCTTGGATGCTATCCTGATCACTGATCACAACATCTGGGTTCAGGATGTGGAAGGGTATGTTCAAAAAGGTAAACATCGGGTGCTCGTGCTCGTTGGCGAAGAAGTGCACGACCAAACCTTAGAGGTTGGGAAGAATCACCTGCTTATCCTAGGCAATAACCGCGAGCTAGCGCGCTACGCTCCTAACCCACAAAAATTAATTGACCAAGCCACAGCAGACGCACTTACATTTATCGCGCATCCAATCGAAGACGCACTGCCGGCTTTTGGCGAAGCTGCCTACAATTGGGAGGATTGGCAGGTTTCGGGTTACACCGGCATCGAGCTCTGGAATCACCTGAGCGAATTTAAATCCCGCTCGCAATCCCTGCCTAAAGCAGCCTTGCACGCCTTTATTCCCCGCCTGATGCCCTTAGGTCCCTTGGAGCAAACACTAAAATTGTGGGACGAATTACTTCTGAAAAATAATCAACCGGTCGTAGCCATTGGCGGTGTGGATGCCCATGCACTAAAGGTCAAGCAAGGACCGATCCGCCTGGTGCTTTACCCTTACGAGCAGCACTTTCGTGCAGTCACTAACCACCTCTTTATCCCCAAGCCGCTCAGCGGCGACTGGATGGAAGACAAGCGCATGATCTACGCCGCTTTGCGCCAAGGGCATTCCTTTGTAGCTTACGACCTTCCGCATTCCACGCGCGGGTTTCGCTTCACGGTCAATTGTAATGAAGGCACCTTCCTCATGGGCGACCGTGTACCAGCAGATTCCGGGTTAACTTTTCAGGTGCGCCTGCCCATGCGTACACACGTCCGCTTGCTCAAGGATGGCAAAGTTATCAAAGAACATTGGGATCGTGAAGTGCTCACCCACATCACCAAAGAGCCGGGGATTTATCGCGCAGAAGTTTATATCGATTACCTCGGCAGGCATCGCGGCTGGATCTTCAGCAATCCAATTTACGCGCTCTAACAAACTTCATCCCATTGCTGCTTGGGAGATCCTATGAGGGAGTGGCAGCCAAAGCCCGCCTAACGGATACTTGGTATAATCCTTGGAAGGAGCTATCCGCTTATGTGGTTGGAAATTATCGAGAACAAACTCCATTCCATCTTTGAAGATACCTTAGATCGGCTGCTTTATCCTGGGGTTTCGCGCTCGTTAAGCAGCCAGCTTGTTGCGCTCATCTTAGCTCAGATCGAAGCCCAACCAGAAGGCGAAAAGAAAGCCCCTGACCAAATTCAAATTTTTATTTCGCCAGAAAAGTGGGATGCCTGGCAATCAGCGCAGGATACGCTCACCAAAGCTGCTCTGGAGTTAGAAAAGAGCCTTTCTGCAGAAGGCTTCCGCTTCAAGCATCAGCCCCAAATTGACGTGTTAATAAACCCGGGGCTTGACGTGGATGCAATTGAAGTAAAAATCGGCTACTCCCAAGACGCTTCTCCACTCGAAAAGACTGCCCTCCAAGCGGTACCATGGCAGCCTACTGAGGAGCCTGTGCCCATAAATGCCTACCTGATTATCAACGGCAAGGAGCAAGTCCCCTTGCAAAAAACGGTCATCAATATTGGCAGGCGTTCAACGAGCGATATTATTCTCCAAGACCCAATGGTCTCGCGAGATCATGCTCAGCTCCGCGCGCAACAAGGCCGTTATCTCCTTTTTGATCTCAGTTCCACTGGCGGCACCATGATTAATAACCATCGCATCCATAGCGCCACCCTCAAGCCAGGTGATGTGATCCGCATGGGCAAAACCATTCTGGTCTATAATCAGGAAATTAGCGGCTTAACGGATGCAACCAAAGCCGCCGTGATCCCGTCGGAGCCCACAGAATGAACGCTGTTATCCTGCTTGCCCTAAGAATCTTGATCGTGGTGGTTCTTTATGTTTTTTTGGGCAGGGCTATATGGCTTCTCTGGAAAAGCATCGGCAGCCAGCAGGAAGCAAGAAGCAGCGAGGTCGTTCCCCCACTCAGGCTTTCTTCCACGCTTTTAGGTGATCAGAGCGCAAAAACCTTTACCCTGCCTGAAGTCATCATTGGGCGTGACCTAAGTTGTGATTTTATCCTTCCACATGAATTAGTTTCCGCCCGTCATGGTCGCTTCAGTTTTCATCAGAACCAGTGGTGGTATGAGGACCTCAAATCGACCAACGGCTCTTACTTAGAGGATTTACGCATTGAAGAACCTATTGTCGTCAAAGATGGTGATGTCCTTTTTTGTAGTGAGGTTGATGTCACCATTAGTATTCAAGGAAAGTCTTAATTAATATTTAGAGCGAGGTGGCTATGTCTGAAAATCAAGTTGCATTGGGGATTATTGGCGGTTCTGGGCTGTACTCCTTTGAAGGATTGGAAAATCGCCGAACGGTCATCGTGGATACACCCTTTGGTTTGCCTTCCTCCCCTGTTATCCTCGGTGAGGTGCATGGCAAACAGTTAGCATTTTTAGCGCGTCATGGGATTGGGCATACCATCTCCCCCTCCGAAGTCAATTACCGCGCTAATATCTACGCCATGAAACAATTGGGCGTCCAAAAGTTGATAAGCGTCAGCGCTTGCGGCTCCCTGCGTGAGGATTATGCGCCTGGGCACGTCATCGTGCCCGATCAGGTTTTTGACTTCACGCATAAACGTGAGCGCAGCTTCTTTGGAGAAGGTTTGGTTGTGCACATTGGCTCGGCGGATCCTTTCTGCCCAGCGTTAAGCGCAGCCCTGACCAAAGCTCTCCAAGAGGAAAATGCCACCGTCCATTCAGGCGGCACATACATCACCATCGAGGGTCCACGTTTCTCCACAAAAGCCGAATCCAATATATACCGCAGCTTGGGTATGTCCATCGTGGGCATGACCGCCTCTCCAGAAGTCTTTTTGGCACGAGAGGCTGAAATTTGCTATGCCACCATGGCACACGTCACCGATTATGATGTTTGGCATGTAAATGAAGCACCTGTCAGTGTGGAAATGGTGGTACGGACGCTTAGCCAGAATACTGCCTTAGCTCAGAGAGCATTGATTCGCTTGGTGGATATCTTAGACGAACCTGAGTTCCAGGCGATGGAATGCGAATGCGATCATGCCCTCAAAGATGCTTTCATTACCGATATGGCAAAGGTAAAACCGGAGACGCGGGAAAAATTGGATCTCCTCATTGGAAAATATACGAAGTCCTCTTGAACGATACTGTCTCGCCCGCCAAACCCGCACCACGTTTTGATGCGTTAATCCTCACTGGCATTTTCGTTTTCCTTTATGCCTTTGCCTTGGCATTGGCACCCGCCGTGCGCATCCATGCAGATACCTTCAGCTTGGAGCTAAGCTATCTGCTGCCTTTCGCCGGCTGGCTGGCGGGCATACTTCTACTTAGGCAAGTTCTCCATAAACGCCTTCCAGCGGCAGACCCTTGGCTTCTGCCGATTATGGGCATACTCACTGGCTGGGGAATGCTCACGGTGTGGAGGCTCTCTCCAGCTTTGGGTCAAAAGCAGCTCGTTTGGTACTTAGTAGGCTGCTTAGTGATTGCCTTGGGTTTGTATATGCGCAATTTAATTGCTGCGCTCAAGCGCTACAGCACAGTCTGGCTGATCGCTGGCATCCTGCTCGTCACGCTCACCTTTTTCTTTGGTGTGCATCCCAGCGGCAGCGGGCCTAAGCTTTGGCTCAATCTATTTGGTGTTTATCTGCAGCCCTCGGAGCCCCTCAAACTATTAATGATCGTCTATTTGGCAGCCTTTTTTGCCAATCAAATCCGCCCAAACATCGCTTTGATGGCTTCTATTTTGCCAACCGTAGTGATTACGGCGCTAATCGCTGTTTTACTCGTTTTCCAACAAGATTTAGGAACTGCAGCGCTATTCGTATGTATTTATGTTTTTATGCTTGTGCTCACTACCCACCGGCGGCGTTTTTTATGGATTTTCCCACTGGTTGCCTTAGCCGCAGGTGTGGCGGGCTATTTCCTTTTTGATGTTGTGCGCGTCCGTGTGGATGTGTGGCTGAACCCTTGGCTCCAACCTGCGGGGGCTTCTTACCAGCTTGTTCAAGCACAAATTGCCATAGCTGCTGGAAAGATCTTTGGCACTGGCCCAGGCTTGGGCAGTCCCGGCTTTATACCTGTGGCAGTCTCTGATTTTATCTTTTCCGCCATAGCAGAGGAAAGCGGCTTGCTGGGCACTTCGGCTTTATTATTGCTTTACCTATTTTTAGTCGTGCGCGGGGTACATATTGCGCTTACCACCAAGACCACCTTTGGGCGCTATTTAGCGTTTGGCATTTCGATTTACTTCACCATTCAAACCTTTTTTATCGTCGGAGGGAACTTAAGCCTGGTGCCCCTCACTGGCATTACGCTGCCATTCCTATCTTATGGAGGCTCCAGCCTGCTAACCAGCATGACCAGCATCGTTTTGCTGCTTTTATTAAGCGCTGAGAAAAGCAGGCAGCCTCTGCCGGCGTATTCTCGCCGACCTTATCAATATCTGGCGAGTGTTTTAATCTTGCTTTTCATCCCTCTGTTTGCCAAGAATTTCATAATTTCTGTGGTTAATCAAGAAGAAATCACCTCAAAGTCAGAAAATTTACGCTGGGCTGTGTATGATCAATACTCACCGCGGGGGGATATCGTTACGCTGAGCAATACAGAATTAGCAATCACCACAGGCACGCCAGGAGAATACGAGCGCTTGGTACTCTATCCGCCGATAAGCAACGTGATCGGCTATACAAATGCCTTGTTTGGACAAACCGGTTTGGAACGCAGCCTCTACCCCTACCTGCGTGGCTATGGCAAGCCTTTTTCCACTTATTGGCAGCATGAGCTGCTCTATAACCAGCCTCCGCCCGGCTCGGACGTGCGCGTTAACCTTAACCTCAACTTGCAAATTGCTGCAGATGAGCTGCTCGGTGACCAAAAGGGCGCGATAGTATTGATGAATGCACAAACGGGCGAGATTTATGCCCTCGCTAGCCACCCAAACTTTGATGCTAACACGCTCGAAGAGCAGTGGGAAAGCTTAATGGCGAGCCCCGATGCCCCCTTGTTGAACCGCACCACCCAAGCTGCCTATCCTGTAGGTACGTTGATGAACTTGCTCGAATTGAGTGCCTTATGGAGCGAACAAACACCGCTGAGCACGGAGCCAGAGCTGCCGTTCCACTTGGACCGCGAATGCTATCGCGCGATCCAAGCCAGCGCTCGTACCCTTGATACATTGCGCTATGGTTGTGAAAGTGCTGCTATAACCTTACGGAGCTCCCTTACGGATTTGCAGTTAGTCGGAACTGCACGGGCTTTCGGGCTCTTCAGCGCCCCAAGCTTGGCGCTTGAGGTTGCTCCCGCTGCGGAAGACCCTATTGCCGCAGGAACCTTAGATGCTTGGTTCCAAGCTCCCGCGAAGACAAACGTCAGCCCGTTGCAGATGGCTTTAGTTGCAGCCACCATCACCAATAACGGCAATCAACCGTCACCGAAATTAGCCAACAGCTATCAAGATGAAAACGGAAATTGGGTTGCTTTTGGGCAGAGCACCACCCAACAAAAAGTCCTCGATTCTGCAGTAGCTTTCCGCATCCAAGACCGCTTCAAAGCCGAAAAACAAGCGATCTGGTACCAATTTGGCCATGCAAACACGGCAAATGGCGAGCCCCTCACCTGGTATATCGGCGGAACAACCTCGGCGTGGACTGGCACGCCGCTTGCCAT
>DNSH01000110.1:7574-7695 GCA_003499715.1 Candidatus Mesolinea sp.
ATCGCCATCGAGGGCAGCCAGCCAGCCCTTGCCTTACAGATTGGCAGCGCGCTGCTTAACCCTGCAGCGCCGTAAGTGCCTTACATCTTGATACGCAAGTAATGGCGCTTGCCGCATTGCA
>DNSH01000024.1 GCA_003499715.1 Candidatus Mesolinea sp.
AAAAGAGCCGTTTCTGGAATAAAGGCATTTTTTGGCACAGCTTGATTCATTTAGGCACGACATTCCTTCTACTACTTGTTTTTGGCGAGTTGCGAGTTGAAACAATGCTGGCTGCCCTCTGTATTTTTGTTTGCCACTACTTGATAGACCGTTTCAAGTTCTTATGGAAGATGAATGAAATTGGAAAATTTATCCTGGATCAGCTGCTGCATTTTGTAATTATCTACGTCTTCTTATGGGCTTTCCAGCTGGCTGTGCCTGCCCAATCGTTGCCAGCATATATAGTAGCATTTGGTCAAAAAGCTCTACCTCTCAGCCTGAGCAGCAAAATTATACTGGTAGGGATTGTTTTGATGCATTTAATTTGGGTCAGCGGGCAATTAATTAAAGTAATAATGAATACGCTGCAATTGCGTTCTTTTGAAGAAAACATTGCCGACCTTTCCAAGGAAGCATCACCGCTTGCGGAAAATACCACAACGCTATCACCGGTAAAGAAAGAACCACAAACTGGTCTCTATATTGGCTGGGTTGAGCGAGCTTTGATAGGAATATTAATGGTAATGGGAATATATACTGGGCTAGCTTTATTAGCAACATTAAAAACGTTGGCGCGCTTCAAACAGCTTGAAAAACGCGCCAACGCAGAATACTTCATCTTGGGGACGCTTCTCAGCATCCTTCTAGGGGTTTCTTTTGGAGCTCTGATGCGTTGGATCATCCACTACTAAACAACCCTAATCTTATCCAGCAGCATTGGTTTTTTTACTGAGGTTCCGCCAGCACTTCTTCAATCGTCTTGAGCAAGACGGGGTCGACCTCAGCTTGAAGTGAGCTGAATTCCGGTTTAATGCTGCGGGCATCGATCGCCTTAGCTCCTTCCATGATCCAGCGACCCGCAAGGTTGAGCGGAACACGGCTGGTATCGATCACCAAGTTGAAACCTCGTGCATCATTGGGATCAACATTATAAAAAGTTTGCAAAAAGCTCTGGCGCACTTCATCGCTTTGCTGCACAGCATTTTCGGCTTCAAGGATGTCATTGATCTGCTCAGTTTGCATGGCATTACGCACGCGATATTCGAAAGGTGCGCGCAGTAATACATTGAGCACATTTTGATAGTCCTTGAGTACCACAAAGCCACCGCGACCGATGATTAGCGTGTTATCCCGTTTGGCAAACGCTTTGATGGTTTCGTTGAGTAAGTTGACGACTAGTTTGTCACGGCTATCTAAGCGCGACCAAAGTGTATGCACCGAGTCATAAACTTCGTGGAAGGTGAGCACCCCATATTTGAGCATGATTTTTCCGATGAGCTCTTTATCTGCCTGGCGGTAGTTGAGTGTGTTGACAATCATTTGCGTAATCAAGCCCCCGCCGCTGCCTAGCTCGCGAGAAATGGTGATAATAGCCATTTCTGCCTCCTTTCTATCCTATATTGTTATTATACCTGAATGGTAAAATTGAGGCTCGATTTGCTTCCAAAACGAAATAAAAAGCCTGATCATCCGTAGATTGATAGGCTTGAGATATCTTATGTTATGTTGTTGAGCTTATCCCATAACGAGGGCGAGCCAGTCTTCAGCTTGGTATTGCTGAATGAGTTCCAATCCAGCTACTCGCCCTGCAGATATTACGTCGTCTGCCTGATTTTTCAAGATCCCAGAGAGGATTATCCTACCGCCTGGCTGAAGCAGCTGGGCTAATCCCTGCTGGAAAAGGCTGACAAGTACAGGCGCTAAGATGTTCGCTAAGACAAGCGGCGCCTGTTTTAGGTTAAAGCGTCCAGCGAGGATATCAACCAGTGAGCCTTGGGCAACATGGAGATTTGCTTGGACTTCATTCAACTGGGCATTCCGCTGTGTAGCTTGCGCCGCGAGGGGGTCTGTGTCCAGCGCTAAAGCGAACGAAGCGCCAGCTTTGAGTGCTGCAATGGCTAAAATACCCGATCCACACCCCAGGTCGATGACAGTTTGGTTAGGCACAAGATAATCCTCGATGGCTAGCAAACAGAGTTGGGTGGTTGGGTGTGTGCCTGTCCCGAAAGCCATAGCAGGATCAATGCGCACAATAGTACGGGTTTCGGTTGGATCAGAAGGTATCCAGGCGGGTAACACCAGCCATTTATTGCCAATTTTGAGCGGCTGGTAGTGCTGTTTCCACGCCGCCATCCAATCCTGATCTTCAACAGACTTGAATTGAAGTTCTGGAAAACTCTCAATTTGCCGTAGGTGCCAAAACGCCTCTTCCAGCTGCAAGCGCGTGCGCTCTATAGCTTCATCTTGGGGCAGATAGGCTGCAACGCGTACATCGTCCGTTGGCACCTGCTCGTGCTGCTCTGGGTTATATCGGGTAACAGCCTCAATCACTACGCCATCAGGCGCAAAGCGGGAGAAAACTTCCGCAGCTGCTTCGGCTAATTCACCATTACAGGTGAGCGAGACCTCGAGCCATGCTGGGATTGCCTTAACCACCGAGCATGTCCTTGAGTTTATCCAAGAAGCTGCGTTCTTGAATCTTAATTTCGGTTCCCATGGTCTTTCCTAAGGATTCCATCAACGTTTTTTGCTCTTCGGTTAGCTGGGTTGGGATTTGCACATTAACGGTGACGAGTTGGTCACCGCGGCTGTTACGATTCAACACAGGGATACCTTTGTTGCGCAGTTTGAACACTTTCCCGGGTTGAGTGCCCGGGGGAATGCGTAGTTTTTCCTCGCCATCTAAAGTTGGAATGGTGATCTCGTCACCGAGGGCTGCCTGAGCAATGTTGATATCGACGTCTAATAAGATGTCATTGCCGCTGCGCCGAAAGTAGGGGTGTGGTTCTACTTCCAGCTCAAGGTAAAAATTTCCACTCGGTCCGCCATTTACGCCAGGTTGTCCTTCGCCCATAATGCGGATCTGGTTACCGTTATCCACGCCGGCTGGGATGCTGACTTTACGCTTGGTTGTGCGGCGAACCAACCCGCTTCCGCGGCAGGTATGGCAAGGGTGCTCGATTACTTCTCCGCGACCGTTGCAAGTGGGGCAGGTTTGAACCTGCACCATTGAACCTAAAAAGGTTTGTTGTACGCGGCGCACCTCGCCGCTTCCTCGGCAGGTGGAACAAGTGACCGGGCGTGTGCCAGGCTCAGCGCCACTGCCGCCGCAGGTGTCGCATTTTTCATCCCGGGTTATATCAATTTCTTTTTCAGTGCCAAAGGCGGCTTCTTCAAAGCTGATACGAATTTTTGAGCTTAGATCAGCTCCGCGTCGGGGCGCATTCCGCGTCCGCCGGCTGTAGCCGCCCATACCTCCAAAGCCGCCAAAACCAAATAAACCCTCGAGAATATCGGAGAGGTCCATACTGGTAAAGTCTGGCATACCCTGAAAGTTGACGCCCTCCGGACCGTAGCGGTCGTAAGCAGCCCGTTTTTCGGGGTCACTGAGCACGCCATACGCTTCGTTGATTTCCTTGAACCTCTCTTCGGCATCCGGTTCTTTATTGACGTCCGGATGGTATTTCCGTGCTAGGGTGCGGAAGGCATTTTTAATTTCATCCTGGTTAGCCGATTTTGGGATCCCCAGGACTTCATAATAATCTCGTTTTGTTGCCATAGTTCCTAACCGAGTAACGGATTCATATATGCTGTCTGGCTTAGCATCAGCATTGAACCTTTCTCATGAGATTAATCCTGCTGAAAGTCGCCGTCCACAACGTCACCATCGGGTGGGGTCTGATCAACGCTGGGGTTTTGTTCAGGCTGCTGGTCCTGTGGCTGTGAATAGGCTGCCTGACCAACGGTTTGAAGTGCTTGCATGAGCGCTTCAACTTCGCGGTTGATCTCAGCTGGATCTTCATGATCGTGCACGGATTGTACCCGCTCGATGGCTGCTTCAACGTTTGCTTTCACATCCTCTGGCACCTTATCACCCAGATCTCGCAGGGTTTTCTCAGCAGTGTAAACGGCATTATCTGCGGTGTTGCGCGCTTCGATGAGGTCACGTCGGCGTTGATCTTCCTCTGCATGGGCTTCGGCTTGACGCCGCATTTCCTCTACCTCTTCCTCGCTAAGGCCAGAGGAGGCAGTGATGGTAATGTTTTGGGAGCGACCAGTAGCTTTATCCTTAGCGGTAACTTCCAGGATGCCATTGGCATTAATATCAAAGGTGACTTCAATTTGGGGCATGCCGCGCGGAGCGGGTGGAATACCGTCCAAGGTAAACTTACCCAGAGATTTGTTATCAGCTGCCATTGGGCGCTCGCCCTGCAGCACGTGGATTTCCACTTGGGTTTGGTTATCCGATGCGGTCGAAAACACCTGGCTTTCTCGGGTTGGGATAGTCGTATTGCGCTTAATCAACGGGGTGGCAATGCCGCCTAAAGTCTCTATGGAGAGCGTCAGCGGAGTCACATCCAGCAATAAGATGTCCTTCACCTCACCACCGAGCACCCCCGCTTGGATAGCAGCCCCCACTGCCACGACCTCATCAGGGTTAACGCCCTTATGCGGCTCTTTGCCAAATTGTTTACGCACCACTTCCTGAACCAAGGGCATACGGGTCATCCCGCCAACCATCACCACTTCGTTAATTTCGCTGCTTTTTAGGTTGGCATCAGCCAAAGCTTGGGCAACAGGCTTCATGGTTCTCTCCACCAAGTCTTCCGTCAGTTGTTCGACTTTAGCCCGTGTCAGCGTGGTCACTAAGTGCTTCGGTCCAGAGGCGTCTGCAGTAATATAGGGTAAATTGATCTCAGCTTGCATGGTAGAAGAAAGCTCGATCTTGGCACGCTCAGCAGCCTCCTTGAGGCGCTGCAAAGCTTGGCGGTCTTGGCGCAAGTCAATACCATTCTCGCGTTTGAATTCATCAGCTAAGTAATCAATGATGCGTTGATCGAAGTCATCACCGCCCAAGAAAGTATCGCCACTCGTGGATTTAACTTGGAAAAGACCGTCGCCCACTTCCAGGATGGAAATATCGAAAGTACCACCGCCTAAGTCATACACGGCAATGATTTCATTTTTACGTTTATCTAAGCCATAGGCTAAGGAAGATGCCGTAGGTTCGTTGATGATGCGCAGCACTTCCAAGCCGGCAATCTTGCCAGCGTCTTTTGTGGCGTTACGTTGAGCGTCATTGAAATAAGCCGGCACCGTAATCACGGCTTGGGTCACTGGTTCGCCTAAGTAAGCTTCAGCGTCCCGCTTGATCTTGGCTAAGATCATAGCGGAAATTTCTGGCGGGGTGTATTCCTGCTCACCCATGACCACACGCACGTCCCCATTGGGGGCTTTGGTAATACGGTAGGGAACCTTTGAGCGTGCACGCTGTACTTCAGGGTCATCATATTTGCGGCCCATAAAGCGCTTGATGGAAAATATGGTATTTTCCGGGTTCACAATGGCTTGGTTGCGTGCCACGCGCCCAACTAAGCGCTCCCCGTTTTTATTGACCGCGACCACCGAAGGCACCAGGCGTTCACCCTCCGCTGAGGGGATTACAACAGGTTCGCCGCCGATCATGACAGCAGCAACGGAGTTGGTCGTTCCTAAATCAATCCCAATAATCTTAGACATGGTTTGCTCCTATTTTGCGACGCGGACAAGAGCCGGCCGAATAATGCGATCTTTAAGTTTATAACCATTTTGCAGCACTTCCACGACTTGTCCATCGCTAAAGTCTGGATGATCTTCGTGGGAGACGGCTTCGTGAATGGATGGGTCAAACTGATCCCCCGGGTTAACCTCTAACTTCTGCACGCCTTTGCTTTCCAGCGTTTTGTGCAATTTCTGTAAGGTCAGCTCAATACCTTGATACCATGGGTCAACCTCGGGTACTTCTGGTTTTTGTTTGATGGCGCGCTCTAAGTCATCGACC
>DNSH01000157.1 GCA_003499715.1 Candidatus Mesolinea sp.
ATTCCAGATGCTTGCCATGGGCATAAGCCTGCATGAAGAGATCCTCGATATGCTCATCATCAATGCGGTAAAAAATTTGCTGACCTTCGCGCCGCGCCGAAACAAAGCGTAAATGCCGTAATAGCTGCAGCTGATGTGAAACTGCGCTCTGGCTGATCTGCACACGCTCTGCCAGCTCAGAGACACACGCTTCTCCTTGCAGGAGCGCAGCTAAGATTTTTAAGCGGGTTGGGTCAGCCAAACCCTTAAACGTCGTTGCCATGCGTTCAGCATCTTTTACCGAGAGCTCTATGTCTAATTCATCTTTTACCATCATCTCAGCACCTTATTTGAATATATGAGCAATTGCTCATATTATATCTCCCGGAAGAAAAAAGTCAAGGGAAAATATCACATCGAACTTACTTTAGGGGCAAGAAGCTTAAATTAAGAATGGATTATCTATTGAGAAGCAATATAGCGTAGCAAAGCTGCCGTCAGGCGGGCATCATCAATGGCGTGGTGCGAGCTTCCCAGGTCCAGCTGGCACACGTACCCGGCATACTCCAATTTATGGGACTTAAATCCGTTATAGCGCGGGTTCCACTCGCCATAATAAGCCGCAAACAGTTTCATCATGCAAAACGCTTGGTCGTCTTGCAGCGTCCAGGGGATGTTATGCACTTGATTGGACTGCTTGAGCAGGCGCATATCGAACTCGGCGTTATAGATGCCGATGACACGTTGGCGCAGGATGGGTTCTATTTCCTGCCACACCAACGGCCAGGGGTCCGCTTTAGCGACCATTTCATCCGTAATCTCGTTGACCGCGCTGGACTCGGGCGGGATAGGTCTGCCAGGGTTAACCAGCTTATCGTAGATTGTGTTACCCTCCCGGTCAACAATCCCCACTTCGATGATGACATCATTTTGACCGGTTCCTGTCGTTTCGGTATCCAGAAACAGCGGGTCCAGCGCCCACACTTGGCGAGCGCGCTCAATAACTTTAGGGTCCGCAATTGGATATGGCATGGTAAATCTCCAGAATAAGTTTGGCTAAATATACCATTTTCTCCTGCGTTTATTGGCATTTGTGGCAGCTCTTGGCTGGCGTCATTCGGTGTTAAAATTTTCCCCAATGAGAAAACCACGCTTGCAGCCTTACCGTCATTTCGCCAAGCATTATCATGCCGGCAACTACATCCAATTTAGCCACTGGATCAGCCAGGAAGTCTTTCCACACCTGCTCACGCTGCTGAACTTTTCACCCCATTCGCTATTGGACTTAGCCTGCGGGAGCGGAGTCTTCGCTGTTTCTGCTGCCCAACAAGGACTTTCCGTCACCGGCTTGGATGCTTCTGCAGATATGCTTGCCATTGGTCAAGAGTTGGCCCGCGAAGCTAATGTACAGGTTGCCTGGGTGCAAGCTGATATGAGCAGCTTTTCTTTGCCAGCGCGTTTTGATTGCATCACCTGCTTTTTTGACAGCCTCAATTACCTTCTAAAAGTGGAAGACCTTTCCCACACGTTTCAAACCGCCTATGCGCATCTTAACCCTGGGGGTTATTTCATCTTCGATATGAATACCATCTATGGTCTGGCTGTCATATGGCAGCGCTTCCCTTATAACCTCGCTCAAGATCAACCCGATTATATGGAGTTCACCGAGGTTTCTTACGATTACGAGCTGGAAATTGCCAACATGCGCGTGATTATGTTCGAAAGGGGCGAAAAGCGCACTTGGGTGAAACACGAGGAATTACATCAAGAGCGCGGTTACCATATCGAAGACGTGCTATTGCTTTTGAGTCGGGCTGGTTTTGAACTGAAACATCTCTTCGGGCATCCTATCCAAGAGACACCTTTGATGGAAAACTCCGGGCGCATGTGGGTGGTTGTCCAGAAGCCGGCTTAAGTTCCTCGTTCCAACAGCTCGTGTGCCTGCTGCCAGATGAAGTCAAACATTTCCGCGCTTAACCTGCCAGTCTGTGTGTTCTGCCGGCTAGGGTGATAAGAACACAGCAGCCAAGGGAGGTCATCCCCAAGGTTATAAAAAGCTCCATGGCGGAAAGTCAGTTCTTTTTTGTTGACGCCCGAAAGAGCTGGCAGGGCTAAAACGCCCTCAAATGCCACCCTTCCCAGCGCTACAATCCCGCGCAAGTTAGGCAAGCAAGCCATTTCTGCAGCTAACCAAGGCAGGCAGTTGCGCATCTCATCAGATGTGGGCTTATTCTGCGGTGGAACGCAGCGACAAACCGCGCTGATAAACACATCCCGCAGCTCGAGCCCATCTCCGCGCGCTGCCGTTTTTGGGCGGTTCGCAAAGCCGGCTCGGTAAAGCGCGGGGTATAGGAAGTCCCCAGAAGCATCGCCGGTAAACATTTGCCCGGTGCGATTGGATCCATGCGCCCCAGGGGCAAGCCCGACCACGAGCAAGCGCGCTGCCGGGTCGCCAAAACCAGGCACAGGCTTACCCCAATACTCCCAATCTTGGTAAGCTTTGCGCTTGGCAGCCGCCACATGTTCACGCCACGCCACCAAGCGTGGGCATTTACGGCAGAGTATTAATTGGGATTCTAGATCTTGCAACGCGGAGAGGTTGCTTAGGGATTGAGTTGATTCCACAGCCGCAATTATAGCTAAGGAATTTGGAAGTTTGTGAGGAAACTAAAGCGTGTAAGAGCAACATGATCATGTCCTATATTAGCAAAATAGAAATGTCTTAATCTTATAAGGAACTATATAAAACTTTGTTCGATTAATCCGTTTTTCTTAAAGCAACGATAAAATCATGACGAATAGCGAAATAAAGCCTTTCCCCTCTTACTCCCCGTCCCAGCGGCTGGGCTAAGGCGTAAAAAACTGCTTGCCGCTGGGGAAGGGTCAGGGTTAGGGTTAGGTGAAACATTATAGACAAGATGAAATAAGGTGGTTAGTTATGAGAAAAAACTCATACTGAGGAGTTTATCCACTCATTAGGACATTTCTAAATTGCCCGCATTAGGACATTTCGATTTAGCCTTAACAGAGGAAACTAAAGCGGCTGCTCGCAACCGAACAGCCGCCAAGAGGTTCTTATAAAAAATTAGTGTGCAGCCAGAGCAGACCAGCCGGCATATTCTGCCGTATCATCTAGTTCAGCTTCGATGCGCAGCAGCTGGTTATATTTTGCCACGCGATCAGAGCGCGCAGGGGCACCGGTTTTGATCTGACCCATATTCATTGCCACAGCCAAGTCGGCAATTGTGGTGTCTTCAGTTTCGCCAGAGCGATGCGAGCAGACCGCCCGCCAGCCATGGGTCTGCACCATCGTCACTGCCTGCATAGTCTCGGTGAGTGTGCCAATTTGGTTAAGCTTGACCAGTAGGGCATTGCAAGCCTTTTCTTCGATGGCACGTGCCACACGCTGCGGGTTGGTCACGAGCAAGTCATCGCCCACAATCTGGAGACGATTCCCCACCTTCGCTGTGAAGTTCTTCCATCCATCCCAATCATCCTGGGCAAAACCATCTTCGAGCGAGACAATCGGGTACTTGTTCACCCAATCCAACCAAAAGTCAACCATTTGGTCACTGGTTAGCATCTTGCCTTCCTTGCGCAGGTTGTAGAGCCGAGTTTCTTCATCGAAGAGCTCCGAAGCGGCAGGATCTAGCGCGATGCAAACATCCTCACCAGGTTTCAAGCCAGCTTTGTCGATAGCCTCAAGGATCAGCTCGATAGCTTCCTCATTTGCCTTGAGTGCTGGCGCAAAACCGCCCTCATCTCCAACCAGTGTGGTATAGCCCTTGGCTTTGAGCACGCCTTTGAGGGCTTGATAAATCTCGGCGCCCCAACGTAGGGCTTCAGCAAATGTGGGTGCACCTAAGGGCATCGCCATAAACTCCTGAAAATCTGTCGATTGCCAGTTGGTGTGCGTGCCGCCGTTGAGAATGTTCATCATTGGGACGGGTAAAACATGCGCATATACCCCGCCTAAATAACGGTAAAGTGGCAGGTCGAGCGAGTCTGCTGCAGCTTTGGCGACGGCTAAGCTTGTGCCTAAGATGGCATTCGCACCAAGTGCAGATTTATTGGGAGTGCCATCAAGATCAAGCAGCAACATATCGATAGCTTTCTGCTCAGTGGCATCCCACCCAATGAGTTCATCCGCGATCTCATCGTTGACATGCTCAACCGCATCCAGAACGCCCTTGCCGCCATAGCGCTTCTTGTCGCCATCGCGCAATTCCAAGGCTTCATGCACGCCGGTGGACGCACCCGATGGGACAATGGCTCTCCCATGGCTGCCATCAGCCAAAATGACATCCACTTCAACAGTGGGGTTGCCACGTGAATCTAAAACTTCCATGGCATTGATAAATTCAATCGTAGAAAACATGGTTTTTTTCCTTTCCTTATCTCTCTTAAATTCGAGCTTAAGTATAATCTATTCTCCTAACAAATTAGCAGTGTGCGGGGGTCATGTAAGAGAAAAGTGATAATGTCCTAAAGTAGCAAAATAAAAATGTCCTAATTAAGAATAGGAACTATGAAATCGTTGTTCGATTACTCCGGTTTTTTCAAAGGAACGATAAAATCATGACGAACAGTGTAAGAGCAGCCTTTCCCCTCTTACTCCCCTTCCCCAGCGGCTGAACCGCGGCATAAAAAACCGCTTGCAGCTGTGGAAGGGTCAGGTTTAGGGTTACCGTGAATTATTACAGTCAAGAAGAAAAAAGATAGTTAGTTATGAGAAAAAACCCATACTGAAGACTTTATCCACCCATTAGGACATTTCTAAATTGCCCGCGTTAGAACATTTCTATTTAGCCTTGACAGGATCGATGGCATTGAGGCTGTAAATTCTTGGGAGGGCTAATATTAATGGTTCTCTAAAACCAAACAGAACAGCCTCGTGTAACTTCAACATTCCGGAATCCCATAATTCTTAGCCCATACCTCCGTGCTTAGCAGACCCTCAAATGAAATTGTAAAACGCTAATCGAAGACTGCGTGGATGAGAGTTGTTACGGTGGCGTAATCATCGTTGGCGTTGATGTAGGTTGGATTAATCTTATGTAAATTTTAGGGATCCAGCCAATCCGTCCATCTTGATCCCTGATTTGTACCCAGACCAAACCGTCCTCTATAACTGTTTGATAAAGATATTCAACCCTCTGACCAACTTGCAAAACGCCGATTGTTGCTCCATTAGGAGTCTGATAAATATATAGCCTAGGGGGGGTGAAGTAAATGATCTCCGCTGAGGCTGGTGTCCAAGTTGGAGAAGGTGTATGTGTATTTGTTGGCAAGAAGGTTGCTGTGGGTGTCATCGTGTTTGTTGAAGTGGGCGTATGGGTAGCGGTTGGGCTTGGTCCTAAGGTTGGTGTGGGAGTCTGGGTCGGAGTTGGTGTGGGGGTTGGGGGAATAAGAGGATCTAATTCTTCAGCGAAGATCTGATTTACCTTTAGCGAAACAGGCTTATTAATCCTGTCCACAATAGCTTGTTGGAGATTAACAACTTGCTGATAACGTAGCGGTGAACGTGTGCGTACCGTCAGGGTCATTTGCAAGCCACTTTCACTTCGTTTTACATCCATTTCCATTAAATCTGCTTGGAGAGTGTCCCTCACCTCTTTTATTACCACTGCATGAATTTCTCGATTCTCTGAAGCTTCGCGCACAAACTGAATGCTGTAGAAAGAGAGGGGGACGAGTAATAGAATCACAAGTAACGCAGAAAGTAATAAGCTACTGGGTAATCGATGGCTATTTCTCAGTGAAGAAGTAACGCTAAAACCACGTAAAAAGAAGACCAAGGTCGCTGCAAAAGCAATAGTTACGGCGTTTGTTAAGAATAACAATGACGCCCCGCCAGCAACATCCCATCTACCGATTGATATGCCAATCCCAATCGTACACAGAGGTGGCATCAATGCTGTTGCAATTGCAACCCCCGGCAGTGCAGCTGATAAATTTGGATTGGTCATAGCGTATGCTGCCGCTAACCCACCTGCCAGCGCGATCATAAGATCGGTTGGTGAGGGATTCGTACGAGCGATAATTTCTGTGGGTAATTCCTGAAAAGAAATAAATGGTAGCAGTGTATTTATCTTTGTAATCAAAAAAGATAATAAAACAGCCAGGAGCGCGCCTCTTAGAATCGTGGTAAATGCTGTCCCAAGAAGTTTGCTATCACCACTCATTGCAGCAAGCCCTATGGCAATGAGAGGGGACATTAATGGTGCAAGCAGCATCGCTCCAATAATCACTGCGGGAGAGTTTGTGATCAACCCCATGGTAGCGATACTGCATGAGAGCACGACCATTAACAAGAAATCAAAGCTAGGGGATGCCATTGGCTTGATTTCGGAAATAATCGCGCGGCGTTCCTCTCGAGAAAGGCGGCGGACTGAATTCTTAACGGACTGAAAAGTTTTATTTGCCAACTTTAATGTGACTCAAAGTTACTGATGTAACCTTCATGGTTATGGTTTACATTGTGATAAACAGCGATGAACGTATGGCACGATATATTAATTTTAAGTTACCTGTGTATAAACGTCAACAACTTTTGACAGGCAATTGGGCTCATGTATTTATTGGTCGCAAGAAATTAATGGGCATATAAAAGACAGTGATAGTTTCAGCTGTTTGGAATAGAAAACAAATAATAGACTCAAAAAGGTGGGGGAAATTTTTACTCGCCTTTATCCCAAAACAGATGAGATTATTGCTTGCTGATTTTATTAAGATATCTATGCGCAACATGTTTATCGTGATGAAGAGCCTGTATTTTTATCGGTCAAATTTTCGGGCAGCTCCACTGCTACAGATAATTTACGGCGCTGACAGCAAGCTTTAATAAAGCCGCTAAAAAGCGGATGCGGCGAAGTGGGTCGGGAGAGAAACTCTGGATGAAATTGGCAGCCAATCATGAAAGGATGATCTCGCACCTCCGCCATCTCAACTAGGATTCCATCTGGAGAAAGCCCGGACATAATCAACCCGTGCTCTTCTAAAGCTTGTCGGTATGCGTTGTTAACTTCATAGCGATGGCGATGGCGTTCCTCGATTCTATCAGTCTGGTACAGGCGCGCTGCCAAGGTGCCTGGTTGGATCACACACGGGTAAAGCCCCAAGCGCATCGTTCCGCCTTTATCTGCCAAACCTCGCTGTTCTGCCATCAAATCAATAACCGGATGGCGTGTGCGTTGATCAAATTCGGGTGAGTTGGCATCCTCCATACCCAGCACATTGCGTGCATATTCAATCACCATCACTTGCATGCCCAAACACAATCCTAAATAGGGCACCTGATGCTCACGGGCATATTTAGCTGCGATAATCTTGCCTTCCACCCCACGGGAGCCAAACCCGCCTGGTACCACAATGCCATCTACTTGCTCCAGGCGCTCCAACCCAATGCCCTTCTCTAAGTCGGTTGCCGAAATCCATTCGATTTCCACATCCACGCCAGCATACAAGGCAGCGTGCCGCAAGGCTTCGCGTACACTGATATAGGCATCATGCAACTCTACATACTTCCCCACCAAACCAATGCGAATTTTTGGTTTTTCCCGCTCGAGTTCACTCACCATCCAACGCCATGCCTGTAAATCGGGCGCTTGCTTCGGAGCCAAATCCAAGCGGCTGAGTAAAATTTCTGCCACATGCATATCTTCTAAAGTTAGTGGAATTTGATACAGCAAGT
>DNSH01000051.1 GCA_003499715.1 Candidatus Mesolinea sp.
CACTCCTCGTTTTGCTCACCACACGCACCAAATCACCAGAAGTAGAAGCCGTTGAGCAGCCCGCGGAGCCTCCAACTGAAACTGATTACAAAGCCGAAGCAGCCGCTGTGGCTGTGGTTTTTGCCCTAACGCAGGCGCGCGCCCGCCAGCAGATTGAGCAGAAGGCTGGCGCTGCTCCAACCAGCCAATGGCTACTCACGGGTCGCCTGCAGCAAATCAACCAAGGGATTAGAGGACGGAGAGGATGAATATCAACGTAACCATCGCAGGGAAAACTTATTCGGTAAAAATTGAGGATTTACATGCCAGACCGGTCAAAGCCGAGGTTGATGGTCAGATCTTTGAGGTTTGGCCAGAGGAAACTGCACCACAGCCCGTACAGGCACAGTCGGTTCCTGCAGCGGTTTCTGCGGCAAAGCCAGCTGCTGCTCCAACCCAAACCGCTGCTTCCATGCAAGAAGTACGCTCGCCTTTGCCAGGGGTGATTGTGGAGATTAAAGTAAAGCCAGGAGATGCGGTCAAGGCTGGGCAGCCACTCTGTACGCTGGAAGCTATGAAGATGAAAAATGTAATCCGTGCCGGCAGGGATGGCACGATTGCGGAAGTGCACATAAAAACCGGCGATCAAGTTCAGCACAACCAGTTGATGTTCACCTACGAAAGCTAAAGGATTGCCAACATGGATTTGACCAACCTGATTACCGAACTCTCTAAAGGTTTTGCATCATTCACATGGGGCAATGCCGTGATGATCCTCGTTGGGCTGATTTTAATTTTTTTAGCCATTGTCAAAGAATATGAACCCGTGCTGTTGCTGCCGATTGGGTTTGGCTGCTTAATGGCGAACTTGGGCATGTCAAACCAAGTCGGTTTTATGAAAGTTATTTATGATGCCGGGATTAGCACGGAGCTCTTTCCGCTGCTGATTTTTATCGGCGTAGGTGCAATGATAGACTTTAGCCCGCTGCTCTCACAGCCTAGTATGGTGCTGCTCGGGGCTGCTGGTCAGTTTGGGATTTATGGCACCTTGCTCTTGGCTTTAGCTTTAGGCTTTCCGCTCAACCAGGCTGCTTCGATTGGGGTGATTGGCGCCATTGACGGACCAACGGCAATCTTCGTAGGCACAAAGTTAGCTCCGGAAATTGTGGCACCTATCGCTGTGGCAGCGTATTCCTATATGAGCCTGATCCCCATCATTCAGCCGCCCATAATGAAATTGATGACCACGCGTAAAGAACGCCTCATCCGCATGGAATATAGCCCCAAACCCGTTTCCCGTCTGACGTTGATTATTTTTCCGATCTTAGTCACGCTGTTAGTGGCGTTGGTGGCACCCGATGCGGCGCCGTTGATGGCGGCACTCATGCTCGGCAACCTGCTGCGCGAGGCATTGGTGGTCGAGCGACTGAGTAAAATGGTGCAAAATGAGCTCATCAACATTGCCACACTCTTTTTAGGGTTAGCTATCGGCTCCACAATGACTGCTGAAAGCTTCTTAAATTGGAACACATTAGCCATTTTAGGTTTAGGGCTGCTTGCTTTTGTAATTGACACTGTAGCGGGTTTGCTTTTTGGCAAGCTGATGGCAGTGATTACCCATGGCAAGGTGAATCCGTTAATTGGTGCTTGCGGGATTAGCGCTTTCCCGATGGCTGGGAGGCTCTCTGCCAAGATGGCATTGGAAGAAGACCCTTCCAACTTCATCCTCATGCACGCGATGGGCTCTAATACTGCTGGGCAGTTAGGCAGTGTGATAGCCGGTGGGATTTTGTTAGCTCTCGTCACTGGGATTCCATAAAGAAAAGTGACTTTTTAGAGGCTGCAGTTAAAGCTGGCCGCCTTTTTTATTTTCTTCGATTGATGCGAGCACAAAAAAGCCCATAGAAGGGGATTGAAAAATCTATTTGGGAAATGAAAAGTTTTTACAAGTCAAGTTTATAGCCGACAGAGCGCACCGTTCGGATCAACGCCGGATGATGTGGATCGTCCTCGAGTGCGCGCCGCAGCCAGCTGATGTGCACATCTAAAGTGCGCGTATCGCCGATATAATTGGTTTCCCACACTCGCTGAAAAAGGATGCCCCGGGGTACTACCTCACCAGGTTTTTTCATCAACTCAAGTAAGAGCTGCGTGAGCCGAGGTGTGAGGGAAGTTTCTTTACCATTATAGGTAACTAAATTTGAAGCAGTATTGAGTTGCAATGGCCCAACTGTGCAGATATTTTCCTCACTATTGTGCTGAAAGAGACGCATGCGGTTGATCAGCTTTTGAACGGTGAAAGGCAGCTGGAGGACAATGTTAACTTCGGGGTTCTCAGCGAAATCAGCATGATCGGGGACAATCAAAACAATTGGGCATTTTGGCAAGCAATTGCGAAAGCGCTTGATAATGCGGGAGCCATCTGTGCGCAACGAGGCAGCGTTAATGATAACGATCGATGGGGTGAAATCTAGAAGTAAATTTAAGCCCGCAGTCCCATTTTTGGCAGATTTCACCCAATAACCCCGCTTTGCGAGTTCATCGGCGAAGGCAAAATTATGATTTCTTTTACCTTCAATGCATAAAACTTTTACTTGATTATTTGCTAACAAAATACCTCATTTACGAGCTGGTGCGGTAAAGTCGATGACTAAACCAATTTTAAGGTAAACACAATAGTGCGCCTTGAGTTAGCGAAACAAGCTATTAAAACCCTGTTAGCAAAACGAAAAACTTTGTTTAAGCTTGCGCTCATACATATTATAGCTTAATAAACCTGAAGCCAAGAAGAAAAAATGTAAAAAAGCCGCAATCTCACAATTAATCGTTGGTCATTAACAATCGAGCCGAACTTTCCATCATTTTGGAATGCTGTATGTTTGTAACACAAGAAATTAGTGTAAGGAAACCATTGGTTCACCTTACTTTATCGACTATTATATTCTCATTAATCCTGTTATGGCTAATTAGAAATGTCCTAATGCTGGCAATTTAGAAATGTCCTGTTCAGTGGATAAAGTTGTCAGTATGGGTTTTCTTTGGAAATTTAACCTTCATCCTCTTCTTGTCAATTATGTTGCATGAATAGGCTGAAAAACGCTTGTCCATGGATCACCTCCAGCCTCTGAAAGGTGAATAATCTCAGGATGCCCTCACCTGCAAGCATTTTTCCCCTCACCAGCGTCGGTCAGTCAGGTTAAATCTGAAACCAGCCGCTGGGGAGGGGAACCAAAGGGGTGGGGATTGCGATTATGTCTTGAGATCGTTATAAACTAAGCGATTTAAAGATTGATAATCAGGACATTACTATTTTGCTACTTTAGGACATTATAACTTTGCTCTTACAACCTTCTCATTATTCCCGAAGGGCGCTGAAATACAGGGTGGTAAAATAGGATTACAGTTTTGAATGCCGTGTTAGAATCAAATTCTAATTTCAGTTGTCATTAAAGTTAAGCGAGTAAATATGGGCAAAATGAGAGAATGTGTCATCAACAGTGTAAGAGTCAGCCTGATCAATCAAGACCGCATTGTGGTGCTGAAGGATAAAGAAGATGAGCTGTACCTGCCGATATGGATAGGTCTCTTTGAGTTCGAATCCATCACGATTGCCTTGCAGAAGATCGAAACGGCGCGTCCATTGACGCATGACCTGATGAAGAATTTGATTAGCTCATTGGATGCCCGTTTGATTTCAGTAGAAATCACTACTTTGGAGTCGGATACCTATTACGCCAACTTGATCATCGATCAGAATGGCGCCCAAAAACGGATTGATTGCCGCCCATCGGATGCGA
>DNSH01000030.1 GCA_003499715.1 Candidatus Mesolinea sp.
AAGCTTCTTGGTAAACCCAGGGTTGCTACTTGGCGGAGCATTGAGGTTTTCTATCGGAATAGGTTTAACACGCGTGGTTGTACCAGCCGGCGTTTTAGCTTTTTCATTTTTGGGAACAGTTTTCGTCTTGAGCGGTGGCATCCTAAAATAAGCTTTCCTCGTTTAAGAGACTGCAAATTCTGTGCCAGGCGATTCAGGGCACACAAGCTATTGGTCTTGGTCCATCTGGGTTTCTGGGGTTGGCTTTACGTCGGCACTCGCAGCTTCAGCTTCCATTTTCATCAGGTTTTGTGCCACGCTTTCTAAAGCAACGCGCTGTTTGCGATAAAGATCGGCTTCAGAAACAGACAATTTGCGTGCCACCTCACGCACTTTTTCCCCCTGGATAAACTTCAGGTCTAAAATATTATACAAAATCCAATCCGAAGTGTATTTGCGCTCACCTTCCGGTCTAGTCTGCTCGATAGCTTGCTTCAACAAGGCACGTAAAGCGTTCGTACGGCTGCCATCGTGCGATTCGCTTTCCGCCTGCACCACTTTGAGCTCTAATAGTGAGCTATTGGTAAGCTTAGGTCCACCCCAATAGTGAGAGAGCGCATCTTTAACCCAGTCCACAAATTCCGGCGGGACGTGCGGAGCACCATTACGATATAGACCCCGTTGGTTGTAGCTCGCGCTGGCAATGAGCTCTTGAATGTAATCAACTTCCGGCTGAAGTGTGGATAGTGATTCCAGCACTTGCACTTGTAACGCCCGATCTTTGAGCGCTAAGGTTGCCCGTTCTGCTAACAAGTGCACCGCGTTTAGCTGCTCCGGCTCGAATTCTTGATCAGCTTCTAACGGAAAACCGCAGATGCCGAACAAGCGGTATTGCCCTTGCTCGTCTAATTGGTATTCTAAAGGGATCAAGCCGAAACTATCTAAGTGGTAAATTTCCCTTGCTTCTTCTGGGGAATGATGGATTTTTTGGATGAGCTCATCAGAAACGGGTAGATGGTCTAACACATGGCGGTCACCCGCATGAATGATATATCTTACCGTGTTGCCTTCCAACACGGCAATAAAAGCCCCAGGCACTTGCAGTTGATCGCAAATCGAGGCAGTGATGATCTCCAAGAATTGATCAAGATCCTTCTCTGTGAGCATGCGTTCTTCTAAGTTGCGGATCAAGCTCAAATCTTCTCGGTCTGCCCCGAAAAAGAGTGCTTTTTCCATCGCAGGCGCCACCAATGTGATCACATACTCCAAGAGCATAATCGTTGCAATCATCACAACAGGCACATAAGGGCTGTAGGGGTTACCATAGAGTTCCCCATAGCGGCGGACCACAGTCGTCATCCCTAAAGTTACAACAGCCACGAACGGTCCGCGCATTAGCCAACGGAAAAGGCGGCTTTTAATTGCCCGGTCGGTCCAATTGAAGCCGAAGAACGAAACTACGTAAGCCATCGCCATCAATGAGACTACCGTGATAATGCTGCCAATTAAGTTCAAGATCCAAAAGAAATCTGGGTTACGATAGAAGAGCTGACTGCCATGCAGCAGGAATAGAATTGAGATGACCGCTGGTGCAATTGTGCCCACACAGAGGTACATTAGCCGCCGGCGTGTGGTGGTGGTGTTGCTGCGCCGCACAGCTCTTCCTAAGTTATAAAATGAAAGCCCATTTACCAATAGGTAATACAAGTCAAAAAAGCGCGTGGCATCGGTGCGCAACAGGTATGGCATGGGGCTCTCCTGGGGTGCCAGGCTGCCAACCGTGATTCCTGCTGGGATGAGGGCAATCCAAACCAGCGCGATGAAATAAAAAATCCTCACCATCCAAGTGCGCCGCCCGCGGCTGGGCCAGCCCGTAATCGTCAGCAATGCATCTGAAAAATGGAAGGTGGCTGCGGGAAGCATCGCCATCGCTGCCCAGCGGATCTGCAGCCACAGTTGGATCAATTCTGGTGAGTTGGAGATATTGGCAATAGTTTCTGTGGTAAACATCAACGCCAGCGCTGCCATCACGATGACAAACGTGCGCGCAAGTTTATCCTTAAGGTTGAACCCCGAGGAATACATCAACAAGGCGATAGCTGTGATCGCTACGCCGGCAGTAAATATCTGGGAAAGTGTCTCCAGGACTGAAGTTACTGTAACCTGTAAAAGTGAGTTCGAAATTGAAAAAACCATCACACGCGTTTTTCGAAGAATAGTGCCGTTTCTTGATTAGGGAAGTATTGATCAATGTAACCGCATAGTTGATAGCCAAGCTTGAGCATCATCTTAATCGCCGGGTCGTTACGGATTTGCAATTCCGTTAGAATACGGTAAGCCTCACGGTCATGCGCCCAAGCTTCGCCGGCTAAAAGCATGCGGCTGCCGATACCCTTTCGCCGCAACCCTTGTGCCACCACCAAGTCACTCACCCGGGCGGTAGCTCTATATCGCCGCAACTCCAAAGCCACATAAGCAATCACTTCACCCAAAACACAGCCAACAAAGATGGCATCCGCTTCATCCCAAGAGTCTAAGAGTGCTTCCTCATCCCTAGGGTAACTGAGGGTTACCGCTCGAGGAAGGTGAACGCGCTGGAAACTACGCGAAAAGCTATCCTTCCCATCCAAGACTTCCATTTTATAAGCGAACGCACTCTTGGAAGCATGATCCAGCGCAATCATGCGGTCTAAATCTGCCTGCCGTGCAGCGCGAATCTCTAACTCTGCCATAGCTTAATCATATCCTATTCTGGGGGAGCCGTCACTTGAACGACGATTACACACGCTGAGGTTTCGACGCCCTGATTATCCAGCGCAACCAACCGCAGCATATATTCCCCGGGGGTTAGGTCCGTTGTATACCAGTAACCTAAGCTGCTCTCCACCTGCACACCGCTGCCAGCAGCAATCACCTGCCAGTTTGGCTCGCCCATGGTGGAATACTCGTAACGATAAGAGCCATAATTAGGCGTATTCACCGAGCCAATGATCTCTACCACGCCGCTGATTTCGTCACCATGCTTAGGGGAGGAAATTTCCAGCACGCCCGCAACACAGTTGCTATCGATCCCCTCGATTTGCGCCTGAGGATAGGGCGTTGGGGTTGGGGTAGCATCAGTGGGAATAACAGCCGGCAGAGTCGCCGTTGGGGTGCTCAGGACTTCAATCGTAGGGGTGGCGTAAAGCGGTTGTTGCGCAATCTCTCCCACCAAAAAGGTTGCCACAATGAACTCTCCCACAGCGAGCAAACCCAATAGCACCAAAACCGTTGTGGCAGAAACCACTTTTTCGTGTGCCATTTGCCGTTCCAGCCCAAAAACTGAGCTGCGGCGTTCCTCGAGGGCAATCGCCAGACGGCGCAGATAGATAATCCCGACTACCCCCAAAATCAGATAGATGGGGATCTCCATCTCGGCGAGGAACTTAATGATGGCGTCCATTGGTGTCTAAAGGCTTGAGCGGGATTGCCTGAGCAGCTAACACCTAGAGCTCAGCCAGCACTCCTTTTATCAATGTGGTCAGCTTTGGGACGATTATTTTTCCAGCTTCCAATACTTCCTCATGGGAAGCGATATTTTTACCGTTGAGGTCAATTTTATTGGAAATCCCCGAAATCCCCAGCACCTGCATGCCGCCATGCTTAGCCACGATGGCTTCGGGAACGGTGGACATGCCGACGGCATCCGCACCAGCTTGGCGTAAAAAGCGGCAGTCGGCTGGCGTCTCAAAGGACGGGCCAGAAAGGCACACATACACGCCTTGCCGCACCGCAAGCGCATTGGCATCGCTGACCTGCTGCGCCAGCGCAAGCAAACCCAGGTCATAGACTTGGCTCATATCCGGAAAGCGCGGTCCAAATTCATCCAAATTAGGCCCACGCAAAGGGTTAGGACCAGTCATGGGCAGCAGCGAGAGGTGATCAGTGATGAGCATCAAGTCGCCAGGGGAATACTCCGGGTTCAGCCCACCCGCAGCGTTAGTAAGGATGAGCGTATGAACGCCTAAGCGCTGCATCACACGCACGGGTAAACCAATACGGGACATGCTATGCCCTTCGTAATAGTGCGCCCTGCCTTGCAACACTAGCACCGCCTTGCCTTCCAACCTGCCGATGACCAGGCGTCCCTCGTGGCCAGCCACCGTCGAGATAGGCCAGTGGGGAATCTCGCGGGTTAGAATAATGACCGGATCCTCAACAGCCTCAGCCAGAGCGCCCAGCCCAGAGCCAAGCACCAAGCCAACTTGTGGCTGAAGGCTAATGCGCTCCCGAATGAACGTAGTTGCGGCATCAATTTGCTCTATGGTAATGAAATCAGACATGCGCACCTCTCAAAAGTATGTCTGATTATTATAACATTTGGAAAAAGAACCGCTCAAATAACGCTCGCTCAAGGCGTAGAAACATAGACACATGAGAATGAGGGTTTGAAGCAATCAAATTATTCACCTGAAATTGGAAATAAATTGCACAGGCTCAAGGCTCGAGCTTAATCAGTGGGCCCGGAAGGATTCGAACCTTCAACCAAGCGGTTATGAGCCGCCTGCTCTGCCACTGAGCTACGGGCCCCCACACGTTTATTTTATCATACCCATTGGGCTATGCAGTTGTGCCTTGCATCTTTGCCCAAGAATCTACCAACGAGATAGTGCGATTGAACACCAGCTGCCCTTCGTGGGTGTCGACGCTATCTAAGCAAAAGTATCCATTGCGCATAAACTGGTAGGACTCACCCAATGCTGCCTGCGCCAATGCTGGCTCTAATTTGCAGCCCGTAAGTACTTCCAACGAGTGTGGGTTGAGGTTATCCAGGAAATCCTGGCCTTCTTCCACTTCATATGGGTCTTTTTTGGTAAATAAATTCTCATAAAGACGCACTTCTGCCTCAACAGCATGCATTGCCGAGACCCAGTGGATGGTGCCTTTGACCTTACGCCCATCTGCCGACATACCCCCGCGCGTTTCGGGGTCATAAGTACAATGCACCTCGACTACCTGACCGTTTGCGTCTTTGACCACCTCAGTACAAGTGATGTAATAAGCATTCATCAGGCGCACTTCTCTGCCCGGCGCCAAGCGAAAATACTTGGGCGGAGGAACTTCCATAAAGTCATCCTGTTCGATGTAAAGTTCGCGGCTAAAGGGGATCTTCCGCATTGCTGTGCACTCCGGATCCTGCGGAAAGTCAGGAACTTCAAACTCTTCCACCTGGTCTGCTGGGTAATTATCCAAAACCACTTTGAGCGGCTTTAGCACAGCCATGCGGCGTTTTGCCCGCGCGTTGAGATCATCGCGTAAAACGTGCTCCAGCAGCTCCATATCCACAACGCTATTGTTCTTCGCCACGCCAACCACATCAGCAAACTTCCGAATAGCTTCTGGCGTGTACCCTCTACGCCGCATCCCAGCTAAAGTAGGCATGCGCGGGTCATCCCAACCACTGACGTAATTTTGCTGCACAAGCTGAAGCAATTTCCGCTTGCTCATTACGGTATAGGTAAGGTTGAGGCGGGCAAATTCGATTTGCTGCGGATGATAGAGCTCCAGCTCATCCAAGAACCAGTCATAAAGCGGTCGGTGGTCCTCGAACTCGAGCGTGCAGATAGAGTGTGTGATGCCCTCAACCGAATCAGAAACACAGTGAGCATAGTCATACATTGGATAAATGCACCATTTGTTGCCGGTGCGATGGTGCTCAGCGTGTAAAATGCGGTACATAATCGGGTCGCGCAGGTTGAGGTTTGGTGAAGCCATATCGATTTTAGCCCGCAGTGTGCGGGAGCCATCTGGAAATTCGCCAGCGCGCATCCGCCTGAAAAGATCCAGGTTTTCTTCCACCGAACGGTTACGATAAGGGCTTTCCCGACCTGGCTCGGTGAGCGTGCCGCGGTATTCGCGCACTTCATCCGGGCTTAAGTCGCAGACGTAAGCCTTACCCTTTTCAATAAGTCGAACCGCGTTTTGATAGAGAACTTCGAAGTAATCCGAAGCATAATACTCACGTTCTCCCCAATCGAAGCCCAACCAGTGGATCGTATCCTTGATGGATTCGACGTACTCTATGTCTTCCTTAACTGGGTTGGTGTCATCAAAGCGCAGGTTGGTCAACCCACCGTAATCCTCGGCAATGCCGAAATTTAAACAGATGGATTTAGCATGCCCGATATGCAGGTAACCATTCGGCTCCGGAGGAAAGCGCGTGTGCACCCTCCCGCCAAAGCGCCCGCTGCGGTTATGTTCTTCGATGATCTCACGGATGAAATTGCTTCTGGTTGCTTCCTGTTCGCTCATTGGTCGCCTTTACTTTGTTGGACTTGCCTGATTATACCTTATAGGTTTTACTGATTAAGCATTAACCAGCACCTAACCCCTTGAGCAATACACCAACGAGGTAAGCAACCGCTGCAGCTCCACCACCAACCAAGAGCATTTCTAAACCACTGCGCAGAGGATTTAACCCAGTTACTTTCACCTTGGCTGCCCCTAAACCAAAAAGTGTTAGAGCAGAGAGACCAGCTGAGATGAGAAAACCGGTATTAGCAGCAATTGGCGTGAATAACCCAACGATGTAAGTGATCAGCGGGATCAAGCCGGCAAGTGCGAAGGCAATAAAAGTGGTAACAGAACTGCGGACAGGATCGATATCAGATTTCACCAAACCAAGTTCTTCGTGCATCATAATGTCTAACCAGCGTTTTTTGTCTTGAGTGACAATTTCAGTCATCTTTTTCGCTTCATCAGGCGCAAAGCCCTGCTTTAAATAAATAGCTTCAATTTCGGCAATCTCTCCCTCTGGAAAGTTTTCGATTTCCCAAAGTTCGCGGGCTTCTTCGCGCTTATAGTACTCTTGCTCGCTTTTATGCGAGAGATACGCACCAACCGCCATTGAAAACCCATCCGCCAGCAAGTTAGCTAACCCCACAATGAGTAATATGTTTGGGCTCAGGTTTGCGCCAGCAACGCCACTCACCGCGGCAAATGTGGTTACAACGCCATCCAACCCACCATAGACAACACTACCGATATACTGGTTGCCTTCGCTTCCGTGCTCCTCCTTAGCCGCTTTGATAATGAAATCACGCTGATGTGCTTTTGCGGCTTCAGTCTTATCTTTATTTTGATATGCCTGGCGAGCTTTATCTAAACGTTCATTCCAACTCATTTTTCACTCCTTTGTGGTTAATCTAAAACCCTGTGCATATTTCAACACAGGGTTTTTTCGTATTAATATTGGCTGTTCAGCCCTATCTACTCCTGCGTGCCAACTCCCGGCTCAATGTGCGAATTTGCTCTAAATCATCTGCCTTGGCGCTACCAATGAATTCATGTGTACCGACTACATCCCAATTGAGCCTCTCAGAGTAACCCTCGAAAACACTCTTTGCACCACCAGACCAGGAATAACTACCAATATACGCAGCAGTTTTATTGCGCACTCCCTTGATTTCTGCCATGTTAAGCGCACGTACCATGGCTGGGAACATCGCGC
>DNSH01000082.1:0-1354 GCA_003499715.1 Candidatus Mesolinea sp.
AAAATTTTATCATCAGCTTGAGCATCGGTCAAGCCAATTTTTAGCCTAGAATTTCCCTCATTCCATGCATTTATGATCATCGATTGTCATTATGTAATTGATAGTTTCCTTGAGAATTAAAATTCAATTGACCATATAATCTGTAGAATGCGAAGCCTATGCGTAATGTACCATGTAAAAACACGGGAGCATTTACCAACTTGTGAACGGAAAAGATAACGTAATTTTGACTGAATTGAATTAAAGCTGGGAAAACTGCTCAAAAACGCAAGGCATACCCTAAGTCGGTGGTAGGCGATATTAGGATACGTTTTCTGTAATGCCCAAAAAATCATCCCATTTCAATTCGTAAATATGGCAAAGTCCTTGATAAAACAACGCATGTATTCCATTACCAATGGTTTCTGCCATCGAGTGATATGTTATGCCATTTATTGTTGGCCAGTCAAGCCTAATATCAGCGATAAACTTTTCCTCGCTATCAAAAGATAAGCTTATTACATCTCTATGTGAAATTCTATCGCGTAGACTTCTTAGCAAAGTTCCCCAATCATTGCGAATTATGAATTTTTGTTGTTTTTCTTCAAAACCAAATACATTTGTGTCAAAGTATTGTTTGATCCATCTTGCTTTTTCGACAAACGGAGGTTCATTAACCTTATCTAATTCATCATAAAACCTTGATTGTTTCATGTGCCCATTGGTAAATCCGGTTTTCAATAATAAACACACAAAAATCATATATACATCGAGAAATGATCTGGCTTCAAACAAAAAAGACTCAAGAGCAAAAGATACTAGCACCTGTTCGTCATCTGAACAATTAAGAGTATATAAACTGTTTTCAATAGCTGGCCAAAGTGACTCATTAATCCTTCCGTGTCTCACGGATTGCAATTGCTCAATAGCTAATCTCGTCAAGAAAGATTTGAAGATAACACTATTAAAAAAATGATTGATTTGTGACAGTTCATCTTCAGTGTACAGGTGTTGGTTATTGCTTAAATAGCTTTTATGAATCTTCCGCAGAATATTATGCGTTGCTTCAATGTATTCCCGATTTTGGGATACCATTAGCAACATTCCGTCTCTGACCTCTTTTTGCCATTCAAACATTTTCACTCCCTTGCAATTCTTAAAAGCAACCCAGTAGTTTCCATTACCGGTAATAGGCTAAGGATGGCGAATAAGCCCAAGGTGAAGAAGGCTTTAGTGTAGGATTCCGGCGGGTGCTCATTCGTGTTGCCATTTTGCTTGACATCTATGCTGGGTCTATATATAATAACACATCGTTGCCCCGGCAATATCTTGCTGGGGTAAATTATGTAAACCAACTTACCCGCAGCTGAGCGGT
>DNSH01000082.1:1467-9730 GCA_003499715.1 Candidatus Mesolinea sp.
AAACGCGCAGGATGTGGCGAAGTGAAGATTGGAGTAATAATGAAATATGCAATTGTGGAAACAGGCGGTAAGCAATACCGCGCTGAAGAGGGTAAAACGCTTACCGTTGACCTTCTTCCAGCTAAAGTTGGGGATAGTGTTATCCTTAATTCAGTCCTTTTAGTTGTTGATGACGATAAGGTTATCGTTGGCAGCCCCAAAGTGGAAGGTGCCAGCTTAAAGACCACAGCCGTCGATCAAATTAAAGGCAAGAAGATTTTAGTCTTCAAATATAAACCGAAAAACAATTATCGCCGACACACTGGGCATCGCCAAAAGTATACCCAACTGTTGGTCGAATCAATTTCGATGGAGTAAGGTAAAATGGCACACAAAAAAGGTGGCGGGTCTTCCCGCAATGGTCGTGATAGCCGCGGACAACGTCTTGGAATCAAGAAATTTGGTGGCGAACACGTGATCAGTGGCAATATTTTAGTTCGGCAGCATGGCACCAAAGTGCATCCTGGCTGGAATGTTGGCTGTGGTCGTGATTACACGCTTTTTGCCACTGCTGAAGGCATCGTTGAATACGAAACGATTCCAGGCGGGCGCAAAAAAGTGCACGTGATCGTTTCTAAAGATTAAATCAGTGCCAAGAAGGAACTATGAAAGCAAAAATTCAACCTAAGTATTATCCGGAAGCGAAAGTAATTTGTGCTTCTTGCGGAGCAACCTGGACCACGGGTTCAACCGTACCAGAAATTCGAACTGAAGTTTGTTCTAACTGTCATCCTTTCTATACGGGTCAGCAAGCACGTTTGCTTGACCGCGAAGGGCAGGTAGACCGCTTCTACAAGCGGTTGCAGGTACGGCAGGAATACGTTGCTGATCTTAAAGCCCAAGCTGAAGCAAAAACATCGCCTGAACGGCAGATATCTGAATTAGAAATCTCCACGAAGGCAATCAATACGCTGACCAAAGCCGGCTTGAATACTGTTGGGGATTTGTTAGCCAAGTTAGAGGCAGGTGAAGAAGCTTTGCTCGAAATTGATGGCTTTGGACGCAAATCTCTGATTGATATCAAGAAACAGTTGCGTAAGTTGGGTTATAAGCTGCCATCAGCCGCTGAATCTTTTGAAGATTAACACCACAACTTGGTTTTTTTCGGTAAACTTAACAGGCAGGTACAACACCTGCCTGTTGTCTTTTCTGGAGGGTATTATGGCACATCAATATGGTTATGTGGAAGTCATTACGGGCTCGATGTTTTGTGGAAAAACGGAAGAGCTCATTCGCCGCTTGCGCCGGGCTGTGATTGCGCGGCAAAAAGTGCAGGTTTTCAAGCCAGTGATTGACAGCCGCTACGCGTATAGCAAGGTTACCTCTCACTCTGGCGCGGATTTCGAAGCGCTGCCAATCAACTCAGCTGCAGAAATCCTTGAGAATTTGGATCCAGAGGTTACTGTAGTAGGTATCGATGAAGCTCAATTCTTCGATGATCCCATTGTAGAGGTTGTCGATCAACTTGCGAATCAGGGCATTCGCGTGATCGTGACCGGACTGGATACAGACTTTCGGGGAGAACCTTTTGGCTGTATGCCCGTGCTTATTGCTAAAGCAGAGTATGTGGATAAGCTGAATGCTATTTGTATGGTTTGTGGCGAGCCAGCCAGCCGCACGCAGCGTTTGGTCAATGGCAAGCCGGCTCATTATAATGACCCTATCGTGATTGTGGGCGCTTCGGAAATGTACGAAGCCCGCTGCCGGCGCTGCCATCAAGTTCCACGCGATTGAGAGAGATGTATGAAACCCTATCAGGATTTTTTAGACGAAATTATCATTACCGAAGAACAGCTGCAGAAACGGATTCGCGAGCTCGGAGCCGAGATTTCAAAAGATTACGCAGGTAAAGAGCTATTGGTCGTTTGTATTTTACGCGGCGGAGTTATGTTCTTGACTGATTTAATCCGTCAGATTAATGTGCCACTGGCAATCGAGTTTATGGCAGTTGCATCTTATGGCAGCGGTGCACGGGCTTCTTCTGGCGACGTGCGCATCACCTTGGACCTCAATACAAGCATCAAGGACCGGCATGTGCTCATTGTTGAAGATATTATCGATAGCGGGCATACCTTGGCGGCAGTGATCGAGCTGCTTCAAACCCGCGACCCTGCATCGCTATACGTCTGCACGCTGCTCGATAAAGTTTCTCGGCGGGAAGTTGAAGTGCCGGTGCGCTACCGTGGCTTTGCTATTGAAGATAAATTTGTATTTGGTTATGGGTTGGATATGGATGATTATTATCGCAACCTGCCCTTTATCGGAACCGTTAATTTGAAAAAGTATGAAGATCCAACTTGATCCAGAAACACGCCAGCTTTTAGAGCTTGTGCATAGCAGTGCCCCGGAAACCCTACCGGTTCATTTGGTAGGGGGTGCCGTGCGCGATTTAGTGCTGGGCAGACCGGTGAATGATTTTGACTTTGTTGTGCCAACGCAATCCTTGGAGCTGGCAAAAAAAGTGCGCCATCAGTTGCACGCAGTCGGCTTCACCCTCGATGATGAACGCCAAACTGGCAGAGTAATCCTGAATCAGGGCAAACCCAATGAAATCATCTTGGACTTTGTGATCTATACTGGCGGAAGTTTGTTCGAGGACGCAAAAAACCGAGATTTTACGATCAACACATTGCTCCTCGACTTAAAGCAGCCGGAGGAGGTGATCGACCTGCTCGGTGGCTTAGCGGATTTAGATGCCAAGGTGTTAAAGGCGGCATCGGCATGCTCTATGCAGTTAGATCCACTGCGCGTTCTGCGCGGCATCCGCTTCAAACGCACATTTAATCTGGAAATTGAACTTCAGACTGAAAGTTTGATGCGCGAGGCAGCAGGGAGCTTAGCGCAGGTTTCGGGTGAGCGAATTCGTGACGAACTGTTTAAAATTCTTGCTCAGAGCGATATCGCTGAGGCTTTCAGGCTGATCGATCGTCTTGGAGCGCTTGCCCCTGTTTTCCCGGAGTTAGCTGCCATTAGGCTGCAGCCTGCAATTTATCCGCATGTCCATCCGCTGTGGGAGCATACATTACAAGTGATTACCTACTTAGAAGTTTTGCTCGGATCGCTGGCTAACCCTGTGGGGGGCAACACTGCAATCTATATGCAACCGGCAAAAGAGATGCTCGCCCAATATGCTGAGCAAGTCCAAGACTTACTTAGTCAGCCGATACAAGCTGGAAGACCGCGGCGCAGTTTACTTATGTTAGCTGCGCTTTACCACGACGTGGGTAAACCCTTAACGCAAACACAAGATGAAAAAGGGCGCTTTCACTTTTATGGGCACGACAAGGCTGGCTCCGAGCTGATGGAAAAGCGGGCACGGGCACTTATGCTGGGCAAAGAGGAGGTTGGCTACCTGAGTTTGCTTGTTAGCCAACACATGCGTATCCATCATTTTAGTAAGCCTGGCATTGAATTGACTGATAGGGCTGTTTACCGGTATTTTCGTGATTTAGGCGCTGCCGGTGTGGATAACGCCTTACTCAGTTTAGCTGATACTTTAGCTGCAGTTGAAGATACCCTCCCAATGGAGGCATGGAAACGCGAGGTAGATGCAGTCGGAAAGCTTTTAGCTGCCTGGTTCAATCGGCAAGAAGCACTTATTCAACCACCAAAGCTGCTGGATGGACAAGACCTACAACGCATTTTCGGGCTCGAGCCCAGCCCTTTGCTTGGCGAAATCTTAGCAGCATTGCGCGAAACCCAAGCAGCTGGTGAGGTGAGGGACGAAAAAGGAGCAATTGATTTCGTTTATCAATTTTTGGAAAGTAAAAAGCAAGAAGGAGAACCGCATGAAGATTAGAGTAAATGACATCAATATGAATGTTGAGAGCATAGGTGAAGGCAAGCCCATTGTTCTCCTACACGGCGTCGGTCTCGATCACACCATCTGGCTGGAAATGGCGCAGCTTTATCGAGATCAAGCGCGCTTTGTGCTGCTGGACCTACGTGGGGAAGGTCAATCCGAAACGGGAAATGCCAACCAGACGTTGGAACAAATGGCAGAAGATGTGCTCGGCGTGCTGGACCAGTTAGAGATCGACCAAGTGCTTTTAGGCGGGCACTCTATGGGCGGCTATATTGCCTTAGTTTTTGCTGAAAGACACCCCGAACGCTTAACAAGCTTAGCGCTGATTGCGACCAACGCCGGCAGTGATTCAGAAGAAAAGAAAGCTCAGCGTTACGCAGACGCTGAGGCGATATTGAAACAGGGGAGCCATGTGCTCGCCAATTCGATGAGCCCAAAGCTTTCTTTCGACCCACAAATTCAGGAATATACGCGTAAATTAATTGCAGCGACCGAACCTCGGGGTTTAGCAAATACGCAAATGGCCATTGCTCAGCGGCCCGAAAGATTGAATGTTTTAGCAGCTTTAGCTTGCCCAGTTTTAATTGCTGCAGGAAAAGAGGACCAAATTATTCCCGCAGCTGCAGTGCAGGCGATGGTTAAGGCAAATCCCAAGGCTCATCGTGTATTTATCCCGGGTGCTGGGCACATGCCGATGATGGAAGCGCCGCGCACCTTGGGGGCTTTGCTCGTAGCATTGTGAGGGTTCTCCTATGGAAGTGTTAGATTTGATTTTCAAACGCCGTAGCATCCGAAAGTTTACGGATGAGCCGGTGAGTGAAGCGCAGATTGACCTGCTTCTGCAAGCTGCGATGGCAGCACCATCTGCGATGAACCTCAAACCTTGGCACTTTGTGGTTATTACTGAGGCTGAAATCTTGAAGAAGATCAACCGGACGCTGATTTTTGGTAAGATGAAAGCCCCTTGCGCGGTCAGTGTGTGTGGTGATCTCCGCATCGGAAAGCGGGCGGATAGATTTTGGATACAAGATTGCAGCGCTGCTACAGAAAACTTGCTTTTGGCGGCTGCTGGACTCGGTTTGGGTGCGGTTTGGTGTGCGGTTACACCAATCACGAGGTATCAAAAGCAAATCGCTGAGATTCTTTCGCTGCCACAGGGCGTTATTCCCCTCAATGTCATCTTCATAGGTCATCCTGCTGAGGAAAAACCGCCACGCACCCAATACGACCCCAAGAATATATCTCACAATACCTTTGGTAATCCTTGGCAAGCGGAGTAAAACCTTATCAAAGTCAATCTGATCGGCTTAGTATAAGAATTACCTAAAAATCCCAAGCTCATACAGAAAAAATTGAGAATTTCCCCTATCACTATGGTAAAATGAAAACTTAGTGGTTTTGTTTTGACTGTAAACTTTATATCAAATTAGCAATCCTAGGAGGATCTATGGCAAACAAAAAATGGATATACCTGTTCAATGAGATTGATCAGGCAGAAGCATACGCAGGCAGTTGGGACGGCGTGCGTGGATTATTAGGAGGTAAGGGCGCTGGCTTGGCAGAAATGACGCGCATCGGCATTCCGGTACCTCCATTTTTTACAATTACAACCGAAGCTTGCAACGCTTTTCAGGAGACAAACGAGTTCCCAGAAGGAATGTGGGATCAAGTCTTGGCTGCAATGAAGGTGATCGAGGAAGCGACTGGCAAGGTCTTTGGGGATCCAAAGAATCCGTTGTTGGTTTCTTGCCGCTCTGGTGCTAAGTTTTCCATGCCAGGCATGATGGATACCGTATTGAACATTGGCTTGAACGACGAAACGGCTAAGGGCATGGTTGAACTAACCGGGAATCCGCGCTTTGTCGCAGATGCGTATCGCCGTTTAGTGCAGATGTTTGGCAGCGTTGTGCTTGGTGTTGAAGACGAAGCTTTTGAAGAGGTGCTCAACGAATACAAAGCGAAAAAAGGTGTCAAACTCGATACTGAACTCACCGCAGAGGATTTGACCAAGCTGACCGAGGAATTTAAAGCTGTCGTCAAACGCGAAACCGGTATGGATTTCCCCCAAGATCCATACAAACAATTGGAATACGCCATTAGAGCGGTGTTTAATTCCTGGAATTCCAAACGTGCCATCGATTACCGCCGCCGTGAACACATCCCCGACACTTTGGGAACCGCAGTAAATATTGTTACCATGGTTTTCGGAAATATGGGTGACGATTCGGGAACGGGTGTTGCCTTCACGCGTGACCCTCAAACGGGTGAGAAAGTCATTTTTGGCGAGTATTTATTGAATGCGCAGGGCGAAGATGTTGTGGCAGGCATTCGCAATACCACCAAGATCGAAAACCTGAAAAATGACATTCCAGAAGCTTATGAGACTTTCATTGAAATTGCGCAGAAGCTTGAGAAGCACTTCCGCGATATGCAAGATGTAGAATTTACGATCGAGCGCGGTAAGCTCTGGATGTTACAGACCCGCACGGGCAAACGCTCCGCTAAAGCAGCGATTAAGATTGCCTACGACATGGTCAATGAAGGCATGATCACCAAAGAAGAAGCTATTATGCGCGTGACACCTGAGCAAGTAGATAACATGCTGCATCCCCAATTCTCCCAAGAAGCAAAAGATAAAGCTGTACGGGAAAAACGTTTCTTTGCAAAGGGCGTGAACGCTTCTCCGGGCGCAGCTGTTGGTCAGGTTTACTTTGACGCAGACTTAGCTGAAAAAATGCACAAAGCAGAAGGCAAAGACGTCATCATGGTGCGTCCCTTCACCAAGCCAGATGATGTGCACGGTATGTTAGCTGCCAAAGGCATCCTTACCAGTGAAGGAGGCGCTACTTCTCATGCAGCCGTGGTGGCACGCCAGTTTGGCGTCCCGTGTATTGTGGGGGCTTCGATGATCCAGATTGACATGAATAAACGGGTGATGACCTCAAATGGTATGACCGTTAAAGAGGGCGATTGGATTTCTTTGGATGGCGCCACGGGTGAAGTCTTTATTGGCAAGCTCGAATTGACTACTCCGGATGTCTCCCAACAGAAAGAGCTGATGGCATTGCTGAGCTGGGCAGATGAAGTCTCCCGCTTGGAAGTTTGGGCGAATGCGGATTACCCGCGCGATGCCCGTCGAGCGCGTGAATATGGTGCTAAAGGTATTGGCCTGTGCCGCACTGAGCACATGTTCTTCGAAACCACTCGACTGCCGCATGTGCAGGAGATGATTATGAACGCAGAGCCCACACAAGTGAAGCTCGACATCCTCGAAGGGCTGCGCAATGCACTCAAAGTTGGCCGCTTGGAAGGCCGCGTGCTCAAAGAGGACGAAAAAGTTGCCTTGGAAGAGCGAATCAAAGCAGCTGAAAAAGAATTGGCAGAAGATCCTGGTGCGCAAGCTTATTTCAATGCTTTGAAATTCATCTTGCCATTACAACGAGATGATTTCTATGGCTTATTCGAAGCAATGAATGGCTACCCCGTCATCATTCGACTCATCGACCCGCCATTGCACGAATTTTTGCCTTCGCTTGAGACGCTGCTCACCGAAGTCGCCACGTTGCGTGCTAAAGGTGAGACTGAGGGCTTAGCCGAGAAAGAAAAGATGCTCGAAGTAGTGGAACGCTTGCACGAAAGCAACCCCATGATGGGTTTGCGGGGCATCCGCTTAGGTATTGTTTACCCGGATATCATGAAAATGCAGGTGCGTGCGATCTTTGAAGCGGCTTGTGATGCAACCAAGAATGGTATTGTGGCTAAACCTGAGGTGATGATCCCCTTGACTGGTCACATAAATGAGCTTAAGGCTGTTCAGCCTATTCTCGAGGAAATTGCTAAACAGGTGATGCAGGAAAAGGGTATAGATGTTTCGTACAAATTCGGTACAATGATCGAAATTCCACGGGCTGCTGTGACCGCAGGTGAAATTGCCTCCATGGCGCAGTTCTTCTCCTTTGGGACGAACGACCTCACCCAGATGACCTTCGGCTATAGCCGAGACGATGCTGAGCGCAGTTTCTTGGTGCGTTATATTGAAAAAGGCATCCTTACTCGCAATCCATTCCAACAATTGGACCGTGAGGGTGTAGGAAAACTGATGGAGCAAGCTATCATTGACGGCCGTGCAGTTCGCCCAGACTTGGAAGTTGGAATTTGCGGCGAGCACGGTGGTGACCCAAGCTCGATCGAGTGGTGCCATATTATTGGCAATAACTACGTGAGCTGCTCGCCTTTCCGTGTCCCGATGGCTCGGCTGGCTGCTGCCCAAGCAGCGATTAAGAATCGCTAAAACTTTTCAACCTATTCAAAACAGGCGGTCTTATAATCGAAGACCGCCTGTTTCTTTATCTGAAATTGTTATTTGCAATAAATTCGTACATATTGGGCGAAGATTTCGGCAATGCTGCGAATATAATC
>DNSH01000038.1 GCA_003499715.1 Candidatus Mesolinea sp.
TGGGCATCTTCCTTGGAAGCTTGGGTTACCTTTGGGTGGATCCTCTGGCTGGAGCTGTGGTCGCGCTGTTTATATTACGCACGGGCATATCTATAATAAAAGAATCAACATCCACGCTGATGGATACCGTCCCCGGTGAGGCTTTGAACGAAAAGATTACAAACCTGGCGCTTTCCGTAGAGGGCGTTAAGGTTGTTGATAAGGTGCTCGCCCACCGCTTTGGCCTCAATTACATCATCAACCTCACCCTCAGCGTCGATGGTCGGATTAGCGTAGAGAATGGCGATCGTATATCCAGCTTGGTTGAAAAGAAAATCAAAGAAAATGTGGAAAACGTCAGCGCGGTATATGTCCATTATCACCCGCGTGAAAAGTACCGCGTTGAGGTCTAAGCCAAAAGCGCATCTCACAATCAGCGTTCATTTCACGCTTATCTCCCCGAAGGCTGTATTCCTCGGATATAATCCTACTATGCACAGTTTAGAATCGGCATTTGCAGAGCTTTCAGGTGTTTAAGGAGGAAATGATGATCAGCAATTTCACCTACTACAACCCCACCCGCATCGTTTTTGGAAGCGGCTCGATTCCCAAGCTCAATAAGCTCATCCCTAAAAAAGCCAAGGTCATGCTGCTTTATGGCGGCGGCTCAATCATGAAAAATGGTGTGTATGACCAAGTGATCACCGCACTCAAAAAGCGCGAAGTGCTGGAATTTGGCGGTATCGAGCCTAACCCGGATTACGACACGCTGATGAAAGCCGTCAAACAGGTGAAAAAGAAACAGGTCGATTACCTGCTGGCTGTAGGCGGCGGTTCGGTCATTGATGGCACCAAGTTTGTCTCTGTTGCAGCTACCTATGAAGGCGATGATCCCTGGGAAATTATTGCTGGCGATGGCATCAAAAAAGTGAAAAAAGCTGTTCCGTTTGGAACAGTGCTCACCTTGCCCGCCACCGGCAGTGAGATGAACCATAATGCTGTCATCTCCCGCCGCAGCACTCAGGAAAAGCTTTCCTTTGGCAGCGATTTAGTTTTTCCCCAGTTTTCTATCCTAGATCCAGAGACAACCTATTCGCTTCCCCAGAAGCAGATTCGCAACGGCATTGTAGATGCTTATGTGCACGTGTTGGAGCAATACCTCACCTATCCTGTCGGGCAAATTGTGCAGGATCGGCAAGCCGAAGCGCTTTTACTCTCTTTGATCGAAGTCGCACCTAAAGCTTTGCAATTCCCGCCAGACTACAATGCCCGGGCGAATTTTATGTGGGCTGCGACCAATGCCCTCAACCACCTGATCAACCGCGGCGTGCCTGAGGACTGGGCTACCCACGATATTGGTCATGAGATTACCGCACTTTATGGTTTAGCGCATGCCGAGACCTTAGCTGCTGTGCTGCCTTGGCTGCTATGGTATAAGCGCAAAGAAAAGCAAGCCAAGCTCTTACAATATGGTTACCGGGTCTTCGGCATTAAAACTCAAAAGTACGCAGAGCGCATCGATCGGACCATTGAAGCAACTTCGGCGTTTTTCCACAGCTTGGGTATGCCCACCAGCTTAACGGCTTACGGCATCGACCCGGATGAGGCTGCAGAAAAGGTCGCTGAGCGCATCGACAACCGCGGCTGGAAGCTTGGCGAGCATCACGACATCACCGGCAAAGATGTGGCTGCTATATTGCGCCTGAGCCGATAACAAAGCTTATACCCCAAGTAAAACGCTGAAGCGCTTATCCTGCGTTCTGTTATTTATGGGGCTTGAATAAATTCACGAGCAGCGCTAATGCGAGCTTCAGTACCATCGCCAAGTAGTAGAACCAGTTGAAGAGAAAAAAATAATCCTTGGCAAAGTGCTTGCGGTAATAGAGGTAGTAAGAGCGGTGCCATTGATATATGGATTGCACAGGCTGTGCGTTAGAGCCGCCCTGCCCGCCGTAGTGCACAATCTTAGCCAGCGGCACATACATCACCTTCCAGCCAGCTTGGCGTGCCCGCAGGCAGTAATCGCTATCCTCCTGGTAAGCAAAGAACTGCTCATCAAAGGCACCTACCTGCTGCCAGGTCTCCCGCCGTATAAACATGCATGAACCCGAAACGGCTTTTACTTCGGCAATTTCGTCCTCTGGCAGCCAGCTTTGCAGGTAACCGTTGAGCTTGCGGCTGTGCGGGAAGAGTTTGCCTAAGCCCAAAAAGTAACCAAAGACTTCAACTGGTCTGGCTTCACCGCGCCGGCTTTGCGCCTGAAAACTGCCATCGGCGTTGAGCACCTTTGGAATCGCAATGCCTACCTCCGGGTTAGCTCTGAGATAAGCGACCAAAGGGGTAAACACATCCTCCACCAGCTGGGTATCTGGGTTGAGCAGCACAAAAAAATCTCCTTGTGCTACAGCCAACATCTGATTGACGGGTTGAGTAAAGCCCAGGTTTTCTTCGTTCTGGATGAGACGCACCTGAGGAAAATTTTGCGCCAGCATCTCCGCCGTGCCATCCGTGGATGCATTATCGGCGATGATGATTTCATAATTAAGCGCCGGGCTATGCCTCTGGATGGATTCTAAGCAAGCCCGCAGATACTCGCGCGCGTTGAGGGTAATAATACAAATGGAAAGGTCCATGTATTTGGTTTTCCAATCAAGTTCTTCTGCTGGTTAAGTGTATCACGTGCAAAGTATGGCAGGCTCAGGACTTTTGCAGCCAAATTTCCGCGCCAGTCGGCAGCTCCGGCAGCCAGAGCCGGCTGCCTTGCGTGGAAGCCTCAGCGCTGCTAAACAAGCCTTCAAAAGTCGCTGAAGCCGGGAAGGCGGCTTCGGGCAGCAGTAATTCACCCGGCGGGAGCGGTTGTGAAGCTCGGTTGGCACTGACTAAAACATGTTCATCACCAAGCACACGTTGATAGAGCAGCATGTCTTCAGCGCCATAAAGCACTTGGAAAGCCCCTTCTGCAAGCACGGGATGGCGTTTGCGCAAAGCGATCAGGCGTTTATAAAAGTTGAGCAAATCCTGATCCCAGCTACTCTCATCCCATGGGAAGCAATTACGGCTGCCGAAGATTTCGGCATCTTCCAACCCGATTTCATCACCATAGTATAGGCAAGGAACACCCGGGAAGGTAAACTGGATTACCGCAGCTAAGCATAATAGCTGTTTATCGCCACCCAGAGCCGTGAGTGCACGTGAAATATCATGACTGCTAATCAAATTGAATTGCTGCAAGGCAAGCGCCCATGGAATTGCAGCCAAGGTCTCCTGCCAAGCTTTGAGCACCACTTCGGTAAGCCAAGGCTGCTCTGCAGCAAGCTTCCCCTTCCAGCCTACGGCGGTTTGGCTAAAGGGCTTCAGCCAGAAAAATAGCGGGTTATAAAAGCCAAAGTAGTTCATCACCCCGTCCCATTGATCACCTTGCAACTGAGCGGAAGCCTCAAAAAAATTCTCAGCCATCAAATACGCTTCCGGCTTGGTCTGCTTGACTGCCTGCCGAATTTGCGGGATGATGGTGTGCCCTAACTGCTGATCATTTTGGCGCGCAAGCATATTGCCAGCATCCACACGCCACCCGTCAGCCTCAAAGGGCGGGCGCAGCCAGTAGCGAAAGGCACTATGCTCGCCGGCAAACATTAACTTGCACAGTTCTGAGGAGCGATAGTTCAGCTTGGGCAGCGAGCCGAAGCCTAACCACGATTCGTAGAGGTCTTCCTCATGATTAATAAAGAAATATTGCGCTTCCGGGCTAGTTGGATCTTGCCGAGCTTTCTGGAACCAAGGGTGCCCTATCCCACAATGGTTAGGGACAATATCCAATATGTAGTGCATACCCTGAGCATGAAGCGCCTGCGCTAAATCTACCAACGCTTCGTCCCCGCCTAAGACCGGATCCACATGAAAGTAATCACAGACATCATAACGGTGATTGGTAAAAGCAGTGAAGATTGGATTAAGGTAAAGCGCATTGACCCCTAAATGCTCGAGGTAATCAATGTGCTGCTGGATCCCCAGCAAATCTCCTCCATAAAAAGGCAGCAAACCCGGCTCATGTGGGGCTGGCTGCCCCCAAGAGAACGTCTGGCGGTGCCAGTTTTGATAAGGCAGCGCTTCCTGCTGCGGGTCGTTGCTTGGGTCCCCATTGGCAAAGCGATCCGGGAAAATTTGATAAAAAACGGCATTCTGCAACCATGAAATGGGAGGTGTATCGGCTAAAAGCTTGAAGTCAAAAAGGTCAAAGGGCAGCTTTTGGCTTACCCCCGCGGCGTTAAGCCACCATACTGCTTCCTTGGTTTGGATAGCAAAGCGGTAAGGCACCCGATGTTCGAGCACGGCAAGCTTAGCACTCCACCAGATCCAGCCTGCTTCTTCACTTTCCGGCTGCATCGTCGTGAGCTGCTGCTCGCCATTGGGGAAGGTGCGCAGCACAACCTGCTCAATCGAAGCACTGACTGGCGCACGCAGTCGAATGGAGATCGTCTCCCCTAAAGCGGGGTACGGATTGCTCAAATAGTCACGCGTCGGAAAGTGCAGCACATAGCTCAGCCAGATAGGGGATAAAGTGTTATGGGGCATTACAGTCTCCTCAGAGCGAGATTTTACTATATGGGGGTAAAACGAGGCAGCTCTTGCACCCGTAGGCATAGGATTCGGGGTTGTGATTCAATCTTCTTTGAGGGGTTTGAAGCCTTCCCCTAAGGTCTCGCTCACCTGACCGACTACCATAAAGGCACCTGGGTCAATTTCATGCACGAGCGTCTTTAGGCGGGTGACCTCGGCTGAAGAAACGACGCAAAAGAGCATGCTTTTTTCCTGTTGGGAGTAACCTCCCTTAACTGGGATGATCGTGACACCGCGTTCCAACTGAGTTTGAATAGCATTGATGACTTCATCTTGCTTAACAGTGATGATGTAGATAGCCTTCGTAAAGTTATACCCTTGTGAGACCATATCAGCAGCCGCACCGCTAATGTATATCAACATCAAGCCATAAAGCGCTCTCTCCCATCCAAACACAAAACCAGCCAGAAGCACCACAAGCGAATCGGTTATGAGGTATGCCATGGAGATAGAGATGCCAAAATTTCGGTTGAGGATGCGCCCTAAGATATCCGTGCCTCCGCTCGTGCCGCGCCCAAGATACACGATGCCTAACCCCACGCCTAAGGTGATCCCGCCATAAAGGGTATTGAGCACGATGTCATCAGTGATGGCGCTCGTACCGGTAAGATAGATGAGTAAATCTGTAAAAACCGAAAAGCTGAGGATTGATAGCATCGTACGGGCAGCAAAGCGTGGACCGCCCAAATAACGCCAACCTAAGAAAAAAAGCGGGATGTTTCCAAGCACCACCACCAAACCGATGGGGGTATTGAAAACGTAGTTCAGCAGCTGTCCCGCTCCACTAATGCCGCCGCTAACCAGCTGTGCTGGCACCAAAAACAGGCGCAAGCTCAGGGCTTGAATAAAGGCGCCTAGCACAATAAGCAAATACTCCTTGATTGAGCGTGGAGAAAAATCAATTTGCTTAAAAAATTGGCTAATGCTCACAGATATATGCCTCACAACAATAAGCTGACGATGCATGATTATACGCTAAACCATAAGATATGATTGCCTGTTTTTTATTATGCCCTTGACAGTGAACATTTG
>DNSH01000072.1 GCA_003499715.1 Candidatus Mesolinea sp.
TTGACCAACTGTTGAATGCGTCGGGTTTTATCGAGCATCGAACCCAAGTCTTTCTGAAAAATGAGCTGGCTGAGCTTGGGAATAAATTCTTCCAGCTTTTTTTGTTTATCTTCTTGGATAAAAAATTCTGCATCCGCAAAGCGGGCGTGGATCACTTGTAAGTTGCCATCTACCACCACCTCTTGGTAGCGCTCATCGCCATTACGCACGAAGACAAAGTGCGGCAGCAAGTTACCTTGCGCATCAATTACGGGGAAGTAGCGCTGATGCTTCCGCATTACGCCAATCAGCACCTCAGGCGGTAAGTTTTGGATGTAACGTTCTTCGAAGCTGCCCAACATGGCTGTCGGGCGTTCAACTAAGTTCGTTACTTCCGTAAGCAAGGCAGGGTCATCAGCTAATTTCCCGCCGACGCTCTGGGCAAGGCGCTGGGCTTGCTCCCAGATCATCGCCTGGCGTTGCTTTGGGTCTAGCACAATACCTTGAGCATCGATGTAATCGAAATAATCTGCTGGCCAACGCAGTTCTTTGCTGGGCTGCTCCGAAAAGCGCAACCCGCGCGTTGTGCGCCCGCTCCACAAACCAGCAAAACTGAATGGGATCACATCCTCCCCTAATAGTGCAACCAGCCAGCGAACCGGTCTAGAAAATGCCGTGCCAGTTTGGTTCCAACGCATGCTCTTGGTAAAACGGATATTGCTATAAAGCTCGGGCAATGACTGTGTCAGGATAGCAGCTGCCGATTGACCCTTCTCCAGCACTTCCGCGACGACGTAATCTCCACCTTCCACCGATTGCACCTTGAGCATACTAACATCCACGCCGCGGCTGCGCGCAAAACCTTCAGCAGCTTTGGTAGGTTTGCCCGTGGCATCAAAAGCACGCTCAGCAGGGGGTCCTTTCACTATGACCACTCGGTCAGCTTGATGGGTTTCCAGATCCTTCACAAATACGGTCAACCGCCGAGGTGTGCCCTGGACGGAAATTCCTGCGTGGCTCAGGCGGTTCTTTTCTAGCAATTCGGGAATAGCTGCTTGGAGTTGAGCTAAAGCGCTGTCTAAATCGCTTGTAGGCAGCTCTTCCGTGCCAATTTCCAGGAGCAAATCAGCGGTCTCGGTGCGCGGTTGGGGCAAAGGGGGTTCCTTTATACCTTCTTGCGTTACTTGGCTCGAGGGCAGCCAAGGGAAACCCATTTCTTCGCGCTGCGCTAAATAAGCTTGAGCCACCTGACGAGAAAGATCACGCATTTCAGCAAATAGTGTTTGACGCTCTGTAAAACCAATGGCACCACGGGCATCTAAGACATTAAAGGTGTGCGAACACTTAATCACATAATCATACGCTGGCAGCACCAGTTTACGCTCCAGCGCCAAGCGCGCTTCTTGGTCAAAGAGAGTGAACATCTCGCGCAGCCGGCTCACATCCGCCACCTCAAAGTAATAGGTGGAATGCTCCCGCTCTGCCACCTGATTCACATCACCATAAGTGCGCTCAGGATTCCACTGGATCAACTTGAAATCATGCACGCGTTGCAGTGCCATGGCAATGCGCTCCAGCCCATAGGTGATTTCAACAGAAGGGATCTCTAAATTGACCCCGCCGGCTTGCTGGAAATAGGTGAATTGGGTGATTTCCTGACCGTCCAACCACACTTCCCACCCTAACCCCCAAGCGCTAAGAGCCGGGGACTCCCAGTTATCTTCCACAAAGCGGATATCGTGCTCATACGGGTCCACGCCGAGTGCCTGCAGGGAATCAAGGTAAAGTTCCTGCGGATTGCCCGGGTCGGGCTTAAGGATCACCTGGAACTGATAGTGCTGCTGCAAGCGGTTTGGGTTCACGCCATAACGGCCATCATCAGGGCGTACGGAAGGCTCTACATAAGCTACTTTCCAAGGTTCCGGACCGAGAACGCGCAAAAAAGTTGCTGGGTTCATCGTGCCAGCGCCCACTTGGGAGTAATAGGGCTGCCAAATCAGGCAGCCTTGCTTAGCCCAGTAGGTTTGCAAGGCAAACATAATGGATTGAAAATCAAGTGGTTTTTGGATGGAAGGTGTCATGAGCTTTCCTTAAGATTGAATTAACGTTCAGATTATACCCCTTAGGCCCTTACAATAATTATGGATTTACTGTTTAAACTTAAAATCCTCAGTTTGAACGCAAAAAAATTCCTAAAGAATTAAGGAAATTCCATTGCAATTAGAGAGCAATTTTGCTAACTTGTTGCAATGAACTATGAGACAGCTTGGATAAACTTTGGGGTGCGCAGCCCATATTCCAAAAGATAGGTAAAATAGCGCTCCAATAGTGCCCTGAGCTCCGGCTCGACTTGCGCCGGGATGACGCGTCCGCGCAGTTGACTATAAGCTGAGCGCTGAAAAAAACGGAAATACTTCAGCACGGGCATGGAAATCCGCCAAGCCTGTGCATCTTTGGCGTTACAATTTGGGCAGAGCACCCCGCCCAGCTTAGGCGAGAAATATTGGTCCACCGGCTCGATTTTCTTGCCGCACGCCACGCATTTATTCAACTCCGGGCGGAAGCCAAGCAAAGCCAGGAGCTGGACCTCATAGTAGTGTAAACTGGTGAGCGGTTCAGGGTCATCCTCGAGGCGCTGCTGAGTCTCCACCAGCAGCTGAAAAAGCTCTGGATTGCGGCCTTCTTCTTGGGTAAAGCGATCCAGCAGCTCAATTGCATAAGCCGCGTAGCCAGTCAGTTTAAGGTCTTCCTTGATACCAGCGAAGTTGCGTATGGTTTCGGCTTGGGTAATGATGGCTAAGTTACGCCCCTCAGCCAGAAAAAGTGAAACATGCGTAAAAGGCTCTAAGTGGCCTGCCTTGCGGGATTTTATTTTACGCACACCCTTGGCAATTGCTTGGAACTTCCCTCGCTCGAGTGAAAAAAGCGTCAGGATACGGTCAGCTTCGCCATACTCGACGTGACGTAAAACCACCGCTTGTGCACGGAAGGTGCGGTTGCGCTGCTCAGCCATCTGCCCAACGGGAATTTCTCTGCTTATCCTTGCTCCAGGTCTTCCGGGCCAAAGGAGCGTGGCAGCA
>DNSH01000105.1 GCA_003499715.1 Candidatus Mesolinea sp.
GCCTTAGCGTGCCGGCGTTGCCTTTTATCGACTTGGTCTAAGGGTACGCGGTAAATCGCAGCGGCGGTGGTAGCATGAATATCCTGCCCCTTGCGGAAAGCTTCGATCATGGCTTCATCTTGGGAGATGTGTGCCACAATGCGCAGCTCAATCTGAGAATAGTCCACCGAGAGGAGCTTGTGCCCTGGCGCTGCAATGAAACCTTGGCGCACGCGGTTTCCTAACTCTGTGCGGGTGGGGATATTTTGCAGGTTCGGGTCCTGGGAGGCAATCCGACCGGTCACCGTACCGGTCTGATTAAAAGAAGTATGCACGCGCCCCGTCTTAGGGTTAATTTGCTGTGGAAGGGCGTCCACATAAGTGGATTTCAGCTTCGTCAGCTCGCGGTAATCCAAAATCTCACCAATGATGGGATGCTGCCCGCGCATAGCTTCCAGTACGCCCGCAGCAGTGGAAAGCTTGCCGCTGCTGGTGCGGCGGGAGCGGTCGGGTGGTTCTAAGCCCAAGCGTTTAAAAAGCACATCTGAAAGCTGCTGGGGTGAGTTGATGTTGAAGCGCTCACCCACATGGTCGTAAATTTGATCTTCGAGGCGCTCCAATTGTTGTTGCAGTTCCTTAGAAAACGCCTCGAAAAAGTTCTTGTCCAGTAAGATGCCCTTTTCTTCCATCGCAGCCAAAACCGGGATCAACTTAACTTCCACATTAGCGTTCAGTTGGCTGGCATTCCTGTCTTCTAATTCCTTTTCTAAGGGTTCCACTAAGCGCAGGGTCATCACAGCATCCCCCGCTGCATAGGGAGCAGCTTTTTCGATCTTTACTTCCGCCATGTTGATTTGCTTTTTCCCTTTGCCAATCAGCTCTTCGATGTGCGTCATCTCTACACCTAAGCGCTGCCAAGCTAAAGTCTTGAGACCCAAGCTGCGCGAGTCAGGGTTGATCAGCCATTCGGCAATCATCGTATCAAAAGTGATGGGGTGCAGATCAAAGCCAGCGCCGTGCAAGCAAATCAGGTCATATTTGCTGTTGTGCCCTACTTTGCCAATTTCTGCGTTCTCAAGGAGGGGTTTGAGCGCCTCTCGCACGGTCTCTAAAGGCAGCTGCTTGCCTGTTTTATGCCCAACGGGCAAGTAATAGCCTAACTGGGGGTCACTGGCTAAGGAGATGCCCACTAAATCAGCTTGGGTAGGGATGGTGCTGGTCGTTTCGGTGTCGAATGCGATATATTTGCAGCTAGAGAGTGCGTCTAGGCAAGCTTGCAATTTTTCTTTGCTATCCACAATGATGGTTTTGAATTCTTCCTTGCCCAGTTGGTCGTCATCCGATTGCTTTTCAGCGAAAAGCGCTTCTTGCTTGGCATTGGAAAGGCTAGGCTGCAGCTTTTTTTCGATGGTGTGCAAGCGCTGGGTGAGCGTGCGGAATTCTAATTTATGGAAGAGGTCTTCGACGGCTTCAGGGTTGAAGCGCGAGATCTCTGCTTGAGTAAGATCCAGTTTGACGTCTAGATCGGTGCGAATGCGCGCTAAGTCTCGGCTTAGATAAGCGGATTCTTTACCTGCGCGGAGCAATTCGGCTGTGCGCCCGCCAATTTCATCTAAGTGAGCATAGATTTCATCTAAGTTTGAGTATTGCTCCAGTAACTTGATTGCAGTTTTCTCACCAATACCTTTGACGCCCGGAATATTGTCGGAAGGGTCGCCTACCAACGCTTTATAGTCCACCACTTGTTCGGGGTAAACGCCTAATTTTCTTTTTACGTCTTCTGGGAAATATTCTTCGGTGGTGTTGGTGCGGCTATTGGGCAGCGCCACAACAATGCGATTGGTCACCAGTTGCAGCAAGTCACGATCCCCTGTAATGATTTTGACGCCTAAACCCTCGTTTTCTGCAGCCCACTTTGCCAGGCTGCCAATGACGTCATCCGCTTCGTAGTTTTCCACCTCAATACGCGGGATATTGAAAGCATCAATCATCTCGCGGATACGCTCGATTTGTCCGCGCAGGTCCTCAGGCATCTTGGCGCGTGTGGCTTTGTACTCGGGATAGAGGTCATGCCGGAAGGTTCTGCCAGTATCAAAGGAAACAGCCAAGTAATCGGGCTGCTCCTGCTCCAGAATGTGCAGCAGGGTGTTGGCAAAGCCATACACGCCAGCGGTAGGCTCACCATGGCTGGTTGCCCAACGGGCAGTACCACCGGATGTCAGTGCAAAGTAAGCGCGGTAAGCTAAAGCATGACCGTCGATAAGATAAAGTATTTTAGGCATTGTAACCTCGATTTATAGATGCATAGATCTGTTTCAAAGATAATCAAAAAACTTGATACCAGAAGGTATTATTTGCAGAGGCAGCTGCGGGATCCTTCATTGTATTAGTATCTGCCTCAGGCTGGAAAAGCTCATCCTGCCACGAGCCACTAATGATGTTGGGTGAACGCAGCCGCAGCCCAGAAAGATCTGGTATGCCTGATTGAGGGCCTTCTGTTATATTGAGCTGCTGTAGAAGCTGCCGGCAGGCTTGCTCGGCAGTGCTCAAGCTGGTTTCTAGGGGAAAGACCAACAGACAAAAAGTCTCAGCGTCCACGGCTTGTGTCAGGATTAAAACTGGCTCCTCATCTGTATCTCTGAGAGGCAGGAGGTGAAACTCTGGCGTGGAGAGCGGGCTGTCTGTGCCAGCTTGGACCATCGGCAGGAATTCCATTGGGTCAAAAGCAACCCCTGGGCAGCTGCTGCTAAAAAGCTGCCCATCTTTGAGCAGCACAGCAGCGACTGCGGGGCTATTTTGGACTGTTTTGGTCAGGATGGCTTCCAAATCTATGGACACAATCAGCTTGCCCCTGGAACAAATTGGGCATCTCCTTTCGTTTTAGTTTAGCATTTCTTACAAGGGGCTGCAAGCAAATCTCTGCATGTGATGCGCATAGGTGTGATTTAATAGAATTACCGTAGAATAAGGATTAAATTTTGATATTTGCAAGATTTGTGATTTACTTAAGCCTAACGTAAACAAGAATAAGGAGTGGTTGATGGAAACTTTTGACGTGGTGGTAATTGGCAGCGGGCCTGGCGGCTATGTCAGTGCAATTCGCGCGGCACAGTTGGGATTGAAGGTTGCTATTGTGGAACGCAAAGCCTTAGGTGGAGTCTGCCTCAATATCGGCTGCATTCCTTCGAAAGCACTTTTGCGCAATGCCGAATTAGTCTACTTTATGCGCACGCAATCAGCGGATTTTGGCATCCAGGCGGAGAATCTGACCTTTGACTATAGCGCTGCCTACAAACGCAGCCGGCAGACCTCCGAGCGCCTGACAAAGGGTGTGAGTTTTCTCTTGAAAAAGAACAATATCACTGTTGTTGAGGGGCATGGAGAGATTGCTAACCCCGGGGAAGTGCTGGTAAGAACAGTTGATGGGCGGATGCAAACCCTTTCCACACGGAATGTTGTTTTAGCTACTGGCGCACATCCCACGGTTATCCCAGGTATGGAGCCGGATGGCGAAAAGATTTTGGATTATGAGGATGCCATCTTATTGCAAGAGCTGCCCAAGTCGGCGGTGATTATTGGCGCTGGAGCAGTGGGTGTGGAGTTTGCGACAGTCTGGAGTGCTTATGGCGTGGAGGTACACATCGTCGAGATGTTGCCGCATATCTTACCGGCGGAAGACGATGAAGCAGCAGCTGAGCTTAGCAAAGCGTTCCGGAAGCGCGGCGTGAAGATCCACGCTGGCACCAAAGTGCAATCTGTGCAAAAAACCGAGAACGGCGTGGAAGTGCAGATTGCTGGAGAAAAGGGTGAGGAAAAAATCACCGCTGAAGCCGTGCTCGTAGCCGTTGGGTTCAAACCCAATTCAACCAATAT
>DNSH01000079.1 GCA_003499715.1 Candidatus Mesolinea sp.
CCTAAGCGTATAATCGTTGCACTTTCTCCAATGGCAACCGGAAAATCAGTCGAAGTTCCCATAGAAAGCTCATGTAAATTTAAGTCAGGCCGCTGCGCATTTATATAATCCTGCAGCTCTCTCAGGCGTCTGAAATAAACACGGTTAGCTTCCATCTCAACTTGCAATGGCGGCATCGTCATCAAGCCGGTAAGTTTTAGTCGAGGATAGGTTATCACCTCATCCACCAAGGGCAAAATTTCACTCCAGCGCGCTGGGTCATCTCCAGGTACGCCTTCCTTGCTGGCTTCACCCGAAATGTTGATCTCCATGAGGACTTGCAGGGGCGGCAGCTCTGGGTCTCGGAATTGATCCAAAAGGCGCGCTAACTTGCCTCTTTCCAACGAGTGCACCCTGACCACGCGGCTGGCAATAAGTTTTGCCTTTCGGCTTTGGATATGCCCGACCATTTCCCACTGGATGTCTGCCAAATCTACTAAGGTATCCATTTTAGCCACGGCTTCCTCAGCATAATTCTCACCAAAGCAGCGTAGTCCACAGGCGTAAGCTGCACGGATGAGTTCAATGGGTTGGCGCTTAGAAACGGTAACCATGGTTACCTCATTAGGGCTGCGCCCAACGCGCGCACAAGCAGTCTCAATTGCCGTATTAACTTGACTCAACCTTTGGTTAATGGAAGAGATAAGCTCAGGGTTCGCAGATTTCATGCTTTTAATGCTATCACAACTCCAAAGCGACCGGTGACACCCTTCTCTTTGCGGTAGGAGTACCACTCGTCTACATGCTCCGCAGTGCACAAGTTGGCATTTTCAATCTGTTGCACCCCAGCTTGTTTCAATGTGTAAGTATTAGCTGCCCAAAGGTCTAAATAGGGACTATTCTCATGCCTGTTAAAAAAAGCTTCCGCATCTGGACCAAATGCGTGGAGATATTGTTGATAAACATCCTCACGGACTTGGTAGCATTGACCACAGATAGAAGGTCCAATCCCGACAATTAAATCCTTGGGGTTAGAATCATATTTTTCCTGCATCAGGCGCACCCCTTCAGCAGCAACCTGCTGGAGCGTTCCTTGCCAGCCGGCATGTACCAAGCCGACAACGCAATTCGTTGGATCGTAATACACCAGCGGAACACAATCGGCGAAACGCATGAGGAGTGTCACCTCAGGATTATCCGTAAAAATGCCATCTGCCGGTTGGTGCTTTTGGTTTTGCGGGCGGGGTTGATCGGCAGTGAGCATCGTTTTCCCATGCACCTGCCAGACGTCAAAGCGGCTCTCGAACGGACGGCCAAAGCTCTCAAAAAGCCGCTGGTGATTAGCCAGCACGTCCTCTGGTCTATCGCCAACCGTACCGCCTAGATTCAATGCCTGATAAGGTCCTTGGCTCTGACCGCCCAAGCGGGTATAAAGCCCATGCTCAACGCGGTTAGCTGGAATGCTTTCAAAAGAGTAATAACGCAAGCCATTATCGTTATGCTCAATCATGCAAGCCTTTCCGTTTCCTTGCTTTGCAGCGCAAGAATAGCTTTCTTTTCCAGCGAGAAGCGATTCTCCAGCATGCTCTCACGCAGAATCGGGAGAATGAACCACGCAGATAACAAGCCAAATAGTGCACCGGTGAGGAGGCGCTGCCAAGGAGCACTCTCACGCGGTGCCAACCATGCCAGCCCTTGCCAATCGAGCTGACTAAGCAGCTGCGTGCCGCCATCTAGCGCGATGGGTAAGAGACCAAAAATAAACCAAATGAAAATCGGAATAGACTTGATCTTTTGTCGAGAAAGCGCAAAAATCATCACAAAAATTAGCAGCGCAGATTGTATCGCAATATCCCGCTGGCAGAGCGCCACTTTATACCCCATTTCCGGGCTGCCAAGGAAGGCTGAAGCCGCTACAAAGTCATCCTCAGGCAAACCGGTAGCTTTCTCAAAAGTCATCAGCCCATGCACGCCGGCTAGTTTACGTGGGTAAAATGGCTGCTGCCCAAAAAGAAAAAGTGAACGAAAAGCTAATTGATGGCAAAAGGGATGATAAAACCCATATAAACTCTGAGCCGCATCCGGCAAACCCCATTCCATGAGTAGCGGTGCAAGGAAAGCTAACCCAACCACCAAAATCAAGAACCCCATAACAACTTGAAGGTAATGCTTGCTAAACCAGAGCGATAATCGATTCCAAGCGTTAAGCTTCGCTGGCTCGCTTGCTATGCGCAGTGGTTGATTAATTTTGGTGTTCTTCTCTGTTTCTAGAAAATATTGCGTCTGTTCTAATGCCTGCTCAAGCGCATCTGGGCGGACCTGGCAGTTGAAGTTGAATTGCCCAACCTCCAAGTTGGGCAGCTTGCCAGCAAACGCTTCGGCAAGGAACGCATTATTACTAAGATCAACAATCGCCAATTTATGGGGATATTTCTGCGCCAAACTGGCTAGCAGCGCTTCCATTTGGTTGGTTTCTTCTTGCAAGCCAGATGCTGTATAAATAACCACCTGCATCATCTTTTAGCGCTCCCAGCCGGCTCCACTTTCAATTTACCAAAGCTTTTCGTCAATAGGAAACTTCCACTCGGGTTGAGCTTGCCCCGCCATCATTGGACGTCCATTCGCCTGGGAAGTAGCCCACTTGCGGGTTAGACCATCGCCAGATCCACTTGGCATCCTCCGGTCGGCAATTAATACAGCCATGCGAGAGCGCTGTGCCAAAATTATTATGCCAGAATGCAGCATGAATCGCAGCACCCTCGCCATGAAAGAGCGTAGTCCAGCCAATGCCAGGAGTGTCATAAGCGACCAACCCGCCGGCGCTCATGTGCGTCGAGATCATCTTGCGCCAGATCGGAAAATTACCAATAGGTGTACCATCACGACCGCCCGTTGAGACCTCGCAAAAATAGACTTCTCTGCTGCCCTCAAAGGCGGAGAGGGTCTGATACTTCATACTGACTTTGATGAGCTTATCCCTAGCTTCAAGGTGAATCGGCGTGACTTCTTCAGGCATGATTTGACGGCAAGCAGTAGCGTCTACCCAGTAAGAATCCGGTTCAGCCCCCCACTTTTCCATGAGTAAATACTCCCAATTTCCGTTTTCTTGGCGCACGTCGTGAGCCCAAAACACTTGGCTGTAATAAATGCGCGGTTTATTCACCTCGCGAATCCAATAGGACGCTGCTGGAAAACGCGTCGGCTTGATGTCCACGACGGGGACAGTGATTTCAACCCACATCCCTTTGGATCCATCGGGATTTATCGGCAAGTTAGTCAATGGTTGATTGGGTAAGTTCTTGACTGGCTGTACCATGTAAACTGGTAAAAATCCATCCGGGGTCTCCACCCAACGTTGGTTATATCGGTCATAAT
>DNSH01000145.1 GCA_003499715.1 Candidatus Mesolinea sp.
TTCTTGGGGCGCGTGTGATTGAGTCACGGAGGTGGAAATAATGAAAACCAATAAAACAAAATACTCGCAGATTGCATTGATAATTGCCGCCATAGCCGCTGTTGCCTCCTTGGTGCTCACCATTATTTACTCTGGTTTCACTTTAGCCAGCCAAATCTGCTTAGGTGTAGGCGTGGTTGCCTTGGCAGTTTCTATTTTGCTTGATCCCGAAGACGTGCGCGCGTTTTTCTCCGGCAGGCAGGCAAAATATGGCACCAACATGCTGCTCAGCACCTTAGCAGTGCTTGCCATCCTCGTTGTGGTCAACCTAATTGGTTATCACAATGATATCCGCTGGGACCTGACCGCAGATAAAACCAACAGTCTGAGCCCAGAAACGCTCAATGTGCTCAAATCACTGGACCAACCTGTTACCGCTCAAGCTTATTTCACCTCTCTCACCTCCAAAGAGAATGCCGAGACTTTGTTGCGCAATTACAGTAATGCTGCGCGGGGCAAGTTTAGCTATGAGTTTATCGATCCTAACGAGAACCCATTAGCAGCCAATGAAGCTGGCATTACACGTGATGGTAGCATCGTGCTAAAAGCCAGCGATGCCCAAGAGATCATCACCGCGGTCAACGAACAGCAACTCACCTCTGCCCTCTTACGGCTTCTTAGCCCCGAAGAAAAAGTGATTTACGTTCTCACTGGACATGGCGAGCCTACATTCGATGCTTACGAGGACGCCAGTTATGCTTATGCTGTAAGGGAACTTACGACGAAAAATTACACCATTAATGAGCTCAATTTACTTGCGACGAATAAAGTCCCTGAGGACGCCAAGGTGATTATTATCGCTGGTCCGCAAAAACCTTTGAGTGAAGATGAGGTTACTCTCCTAAAAGCGTTTGTTGATAATGGCGGTGGACTGATTGTTATGCTCGAACCAACTGCGCTAACGCAATTTGGAGATTCTCAAGATCCCTTAGCCACTTGGCTGGCTGATGAATGGAATATCCAATACGAAGATGACCTGATCATTGACTTAACCTCCCAGAGCGGGACTTTAGCTGTGGTGGAGCGTTATGGTAACCATGCTATCACGACGAGCCTGACCGGAATGACCGCGGTTTTTCCTACCTGCCGAAGCTTGAATACTGGGACGGATAGTTCCATCACGCCGACAGCATTAGCATACAGTTCTGCCAACGCTTGGGGAGAAACAGACATGGAAGCGCTGCTTAATAACTCAGCTACCTATGACGCGGATAGTGATCATGCCGGTCCCTTAGCGTTAGCCTTAGCTGTTGAAGATAGCAGCACCGGAAGCCGCATCGTTGCTTTTGGTGATTCGGAATTTGCTAATAACGCTATGTATCAATATTATGGTAATGCCGATTTGTTCCTCAACTCAGTTGACTGGGTTGCCAAGCAAGATCAATTGATTAACTTGACGGCTAAATCCACCACGGAACGCACGCTGGTTACCCCGAATAAAGCCGTGCAAAATGCCATCCTTTTTGGTTCGGTGGCTGTTATTCCCCTTGCCATCATCATTGCAGGGGTTGTGGTCGGCATTCAGCGGCGCAAGGAGATCTAAAATGGTCAAGAAAAGTACGCTCATCCTGCTCATCATAGCCGCCGTATTGGTGGGTGCCTATGTGTGGCTCCAAAATCAAGGCAGCCTGGATTTTAGCAGCCAATCCGATGAACCTACAGCTACTCCCTTGCCGCGCTTCATCCAGCTGGAAGCTTCCAATCTTGTTTCACTTAAACTAACCAGACCCGAGCAAGAAGATCTTTTAATCAGTAAGACTGCTAACGGAACATGGCAGATTAACGTCCCCGACGCCAGCGTTACCGAAGGGAACATTACACAAATTGTGGCGGAATTCAATGCTATCCAAGTCAAACAGCAGCTCAGTTTAGATTTAGACTTGGCTTCTTTAGGTTTGGATAACCCCCAATATAGCTTTACGCTCGTGCAGGGCGATGGCACCCAGCATCTCATTAAAATCGGCAGCGTAAACCCGCTGAACACCGATTACTATGCACAGTTAGACACTAACGCGCCGGTATTGGTTTCGCAGGGAAGCATTGATAACATCATTAACATCATAGAAAGCGCTGCTACCCCACCCACACCCACACCAGCTCCAACCGCAACGGATGGGTAAACAACAATACATCCACAAAAAACCGCCCGGTCTCGGGCGGTTTTTTGAAAGCATGTTTTTCTTTAGTTAGTGATTAGCTTTATTGTTCGGAGATGCTGGTTCTCGGCGAATCCATTCTTCGTGATCTTGAATATCTCGGTCTAAAAATATGCGCCTCAAGATAACTTCGTGGCGCTCCTGAGGATCTTCTGGTAAAGGTCTGCCATTAGCTTCTAAGCGCTTGAGAACAGTAATAATTGTCATTCCAAGCGCTAACCAAAGCATTGATTTGGGTCCATCAAACAATGCAGCAAAAACGGGCAATAGAATAATGGTGAAAAGTGGTACAGCCGGAGACTTCAAGCGATTGCCAATCCCCAAACCTATCAAGAGAATCAACATCCCCAACGGGAAAAGAACGAATAGTTCCCCTAAGAAAGGGCTCAGTCCTCTGCCACCTTGGAAATTCAAGTAAATAGGCCAGTTATGCCCAACCACAGCAGCCAAGCCTACGACCATGGCTGCTTGTTCACTCAGACCGAGCTTCAGGCTAAGCCACGTAGGCAAAGCCCCTTTGAATATGTCGAAAATACCCACTGGAAAAACTGCCCATTTAGCCACGTGCTCCCAAACCATCGACCCGCTAACAGTGCCGCTGCCATACTCACGCAAATCAATGCCTTTGATCCACTTCCCTGCCAAGTAACCTGAGGGGATAGAGCCTAAAAGATATGCAAAAAGAACCATGAGGATGAAAGTCATACTGATCCAGAATTGTGCTGAACTCATTTCCAATTTGCCTCGTAATAAGTGTAATTACTCATACAAATAACCAAGCCCAATCAAACCTGGGCCAGTATGTGCGCCCATCACTGGTGTAAACTCGTCGATTCGGATTTCCTCATGGTAATCCGGAAATCGTTTTTTAACCTCTTCCCGTAACTCCTCTGCAGCTTCATAAGCATCGGCTTGCATAACGCCTAACTTAAGATAGGTATATCCTTCTGTTTCATTAATGATACGATTAATAATTGTTGGGATAATTTTAGCTTTGTTGCGCAAGACCGTCGCAGGAGCTACAACGCCGTCATCATTGAGGTGCAAGATTGGCAGAATTTTGAGTGCACTACCAACGTAATTAGCGGCTTTACCAATTCTCCCATTCTGTGCTAAATATTGAAGTGTGTCTAAAGCGGCACATATCCCCGTTTTCTTCCACTGTGAGTTGACATAGGCTACTATATCTTCAAAAGATACGCCAGCTATGATTTTTTTAGCTGCTTCAATTGCCAAAAAACCTTGAGGTACAGCAGCGCGGTGAGAGTCAAAAACAACAACCTCTAAATCTGGATTTTCTTCTCGAATTAAATTAGCTGCATTGACTGCAGCACTATAAGCTGAGCTTAATTTATTCGAAAGCGTTATACATAATATTTTACGAATTCCGCTCTCAAAGAGGTTTTTAAAACTCATAAAATATTCCCCCATGGATGGTGCAGCGGTTTTAACTTCCACTTGTTCCGAACGCATTCTTTTATACAATTCGCCGGGTGTAATATCAACCCCATCACGGTGTTCTTCTCCATTCACGTACACAATAAAAGGAATTACCGTAATATTTAATTCGTTGGCAATTTGTTGAGGAACTTGCCCGACGCTGCCGGTTACAATCGCGGCTTCTCTCTGCATTCCATTCCCTCCATAGGTGATTATTCAGTCAGTCTTATTTATACTTCTTTTTGGTACCTAATTCTAACAATAAAACACATTTCGTAAAGAATAGTTTTATTTGCCAACTTGGTAGTCTAAAAAAACCTTTCTTTAGTGGTTATAGTGATCATTCAAATAGATAGCCCAACCCAAGAAGCCCTGGTCCGGCGTGCGCACCCATCACGGGGGTAAATTCATCTATAGGGATTGCTACCCCTGGGAAGACAGCTTCAATAGCTTCTTTGAGTTCTTCGGCTCGCTCAAGTGCATCAGCATGCATCACAGCGAGCCGAATTTTCTGATAACCCTCGGTTCGCTTCTGAAGTTGAGAAACCAATGTGGGGATAATTTTATTTTTCCCCCGCAATATAGCCGCTGGGGCAACGATACCTTCATCGTTAAGATAAACAATGGGTAAAATTCGCAGCGTGCTGCCAACATAAATTGCAGCTTGCCCAATCCTTCCTCCCCGATTGAGATATTCTAAGGTATCTAGAGCGGCAATAAGGGAGGACTTCTGCCATGCGTTTTCCAGATATGTGAGCACATCTTCCATTGGTTGCCCGGCGTTGAGCCTCTCAGCTGCCTCAATTGTTAAGAGACCCTGGGGAGCTGCCGCTCGACGGCTGTCAAAGACGAAAATTTTGCTTTCAGGATTTTCCGTTTTTACCAAATTTGCTGCGTTCTTCGCTGAGCTATAATCAGCGCTAAGTTTGCTGCTGAGCGTAACGCATAATATTTCTTTTGCTCCACCTTC
>DNSH01000022.1 GCA_003499715.1 Candidatus Mesolinea sp.
GTTAGCGATTGGGATTGACATGTTCAACCTCAATCTCCAGCGGGTAAAGAGCTAGCGCCCAAGGAAACATGGACGGTTACCCAAGTGGACAACGGGGACTGACTGTAAATCAGTTGGCAGAGGCCTTCGGAGGTTCGAATCCTTCACCGTCCATCTGGATCTTAAAAAAGATCCCGTTTGCGGCTGCCCTCATAGCTCAGTCGGTAGAGCGCGTTCTTGGTAAGAACGAGGTCATGGGTTCGAATCCCATTGAGGGCTTTTTGCCGAAATAAATTGTGAAAATGTAATTATGTTAAGGAGATAAGTATGGCTAAACAAAAATTTGATCGGTCAAAACCCCATATGAATGTGGGTACCATGGGCCATATCGACCATGGAAAGACCACCCTAACTGCAGCGATCACTAAAGTTTCTGCTCTGCGCGGCTTTGGCGACTTTCGTGCGTTTGAGAGTATTGATAATGCCCCAGAAGAGAAGGCGCGCGGCATTACCATCAACATTTCGCATGTGGAATACTCAACGCCGAAACGCCACTATGCGCACGTCGATATGCCTGGTCACCGTGACTATATCAAGAACATGATCACCGGTGCTGCCCAGGTTGATGGTGCGATCCTCGTGGTTTCTGCACCCGATGGCCCCATGCCTCAGACGTATGAACACGTCTTGCTGGCGCGCCAGGTTGAGGTTCCATCCATTGTTGTCTTCCTCAATAAAGTTGACATGATGGATGACCCCGAGCTGCTTGAACTGGTCGAAATGGAAATCCGCGAACTGTTAACTAAAAACGGATTCCCGGGTGATGAAACACCTATCGTTCGCGGCTCAGCAAAGTTAGCCTTGGAAAGCACTTCCACGGATATCAATGCGCCGGAATATAAACCGATTATCGAGTTGCTCGATACCATCGATAACTACTTCCCAGAGCCTGTTCGTGAGCTGGATAAGCCCTTCATGATGCCAATTGAAGACGTCTTTACCATCAAGGGCCGCGGTACAGTGGTGACAGGCCGTATCGAACGTGGTCAAATCAAAGTCAATGACCCTGTGGATATCGTCGGTTTGCGCGATGACATTCTGAAATCCGTTGTTACTGGTGTGGAAATGTTCCACAAGACCTTGGATTATGGTATGGCTGGCGATAACGTCGGTTTACTGCTGCGCGGCATTGATCGCGACCAGGTTGAACGCGGTATGGTTGTTGCCAAACCAGGTAGCATTACCCCCCATACCACGTTTGAAGCTAGCGTTTACATCCTCAAGCGTGAAGAGGGCGGGCGCCACAGTGCATTCTTTACCGGTTATCGCCCGCAGTTCTACATTCGCACGATGGATGTAACTGGTGATGTTACTCTGCCAGATGGCGTTGAAATGGTTTTGCCTGGCGATAACGTGAACGGATTGAAAGTCAAGCTGATTACCCCAGTGGCTTTGGAACAAGGTTCTGATTTTGCTATCCGTGAAGGCGGCTTGACCGTTGGTGCGGGCAAGATCACAAAGATTATTGAATAAAAATTGTGAACGGAGGAAACATGGCTGCTTTCTTCTCGGGGCAGCCATGTTGATGAAATATGGCATCGAAAAAGAAAGACATTAGACCAGTGATTTACTTAGCCTGCACCGAGTGTAAGGAACGCAATTACACCACGGAAAAGAATCGGCGTAATGACCCTGGTCGTTTAGAACTAATGAAATATTGCCCACGATGCCGACAGCATCGTTTGCACCGCGAGGTGAAATAACCTTCGTCAGCCCAGCGCTGGCAGAGGTTTCTTAGGTCAGTAGCTCAATTGGCAGAGCACCGCTCTCCAAAAGCGGGGGTTGTGGGTTCAAGTCCTACCTGACCTGTTGAGAAAAAACTTAACGCCGTGCCAGCCGCGGCGTTGAGTTATCAACCAGGAGTTTTGTGATGGCAAAGAGTAAGCAGAAGAAAAATATTTTTCAGGGAATCTCACGCTTTTGGCGTGAGACGGTGGGCGAATTGCGTAAGGTTACCTGGCCAACACCTAAGGAAGCCTGGGCTCTCACCAAGATTGTTTTAATCGTTACGGTGATCATGGCTGCAATTTTAGGGCTGCTGGACTTTGCCTTCAGTCAACTCATCGGTCTGCTGGTTGGATAATTTAGAAAAGGGGCCAGAAAATGGCCAATGCTATGGATAACGAAGAATTAATGGATAACGAAGGACCCAAAGTGGAAATCGAAGGGGAAACCCCGGAGGATTCCTCTCTGGCTTCTGTGCCTGCATCGGATGAAGCATTGCCGGCAGGTTCACAAAAAGGCGAACGCCAGTGGTTCGTTATCCATTGCTATTCTGGTTACGAAAATAAGGTGCGCAAAAACTTAGAACAGCGCATCGAAACCATGAATATGAAGGACAAGATCTTCGACGTTTTCATCCCAACTCAAGATGAAATCGAGGTTAGGGATGGCAAGCGCCGCACAGTGGAGCGCCATGTGTTCCCTGGATATGTGCTCGTCGAGATGATCTTGGAAGAAGATTCTTGGTTTGTAGTGCGCAACACCCCAGGCGTAACGGGGTTTGTGGGCATGGGCGATGAACCTACACCGCTTCGTCCTGAGGAAGTGGCGGCGATTATGCGCCGCGCTGAGGACGAGTCCCCCACCTTCAAGGTGACTTACCATGAGGGTGATCGTGTGCGCATTATTGATGGTCCGTTTAACGACTTCCGCGGCACGGTCGCAGAGGTAGATATGGAGCGCTCTAAGATTCGCGTGATGGTGAACTTCTTCGGGCGCGAAACGCCTGTAGAATTGGACTTCTTACAGGTAGAAAAGGCATAAACCGGAGAAGTCCGGAAATTCGTGGGAGGGACAAATATAGTCCCGTTAGCACCACAGAGGAGATGTGTTGTGGCAAAGAAAGTTAAAGCAGTTGTAAAACTTCAAATTCAAGCTGGGAAGGCGAACCCCGCCCCGCCGATTGGTCCCGCGTTAGCTCCGCATGGCGTCAATATTATGGCGTTTTGTAAGGAATATAACGCGCGCACGGCCAATCGCATGGGCGAGATTATCCCAGCCGAGATCACCATCTTTGCAGATGGCTCGTTCAAGTTCGAACTGAAATCTCCCCCAGCTTCGGTGCTGCTCAAAAAAGCTGCTGGAATTGAGAAGGGTTCTGCCAATCCGAGAAGCGAAAAAGTGGGCACCATTACCCGGGCTCAGTTACGCGAGATTGCTGAAATTAAGATGAAAGATTTGAACGCCATCGACATTGAAGGTGCGATGAAGCAAATTGAAGGTACTGCCCGCAATATGGGGATTACCATCGTCGACAAATAAATTGAATCAGTTGTGGGAGGGTAGGCTCTACCCGTTCGAACCACGAAGGAGTTATGATGCCCAAACATGGCAAGAAGTATGAAAACGCACTAAAACAGTTAGATCTGAATAAGGTTTACAGCCCAAGGGAAGCTTTGGAACTTGTAAAAGAGGCTGCCTTTGCTAATTTTGATGAGACAGTCGAAGTGCACTTACGGACGAACCTTGACCCTCGGCAAGCGGATCAGCAGATCCGTGATGTGGTGGTTTTACCGAACGGATTAGGCAAGCAAATCCGGGTGTTAGTCTTTGCGCAAGGGCAAGCTGCAGCTGAGGCTCGCGAAGCCGGCGCTGATTTTGTTGCCGAGACTGATGAGGAACTGAACCGCATTGCTCAAGGCTATACCGATTTTGATGTAGCCGTCGGTACGGTGGATATGATGGGCAAAGTGGGGCGCTTAGGCCGCGTTTTAGGCCCGCGCAACCTGATGCCGAACCCTAAAGCGGGCACGGTGGTTCAACCGGAAGATATCGCCCAAGCAATCAAGAGCGCCAAAGCGGGTCGAGTGGAGTTCCGCCTGGATAAGTCCGCAAACATCCACGTTCCTATCGGGAAAGTTTCCTTCTCCGTCGACGCCTTAGAAGAAAATCTAGCTGCTCTCATGAGTGCCATCCGCAAAGCACGTCCGGCTGGTGCGAAGGGAAATTTTGTGCGTAAAGTTACTATCGCTTCGACGATGGGTCCAGGCATCAAAGTGGATCCAAATGAAGCGTTGAATATGGAGTCTAAGCAGATTTAAGCTTAGAGTTGGCAAGGTGTGATATACTTGCTCACCAGACAATTGAATACTGGTCTTCACTGAAGAAAGCTGGTGCCGTTACGGCTTAATATCCTGCCGAGGTGGAGGTTGAGACCCTGTCAGTAATAGACGAGTACTTAAATCTCTTTCCGCGGGATAAACGGAAAGAGATTTTTATTTTCACCGAAAGGAGGTGAAGCAACATTGGCTTTTACAAAACAAGAAAAAGAACAAATTGTTGAGCGCTACCGTGAAAAGTTGGCGAAAAGCGAAGCGGTCTTCGTATTATCATTCGAAAAAATGCGCATGCCCGAAGTGAACGCAGCCCGAGCACGTCTACGGGAAACAGGCGGAGAGTTGCATATCGTCAAGAACCGTCTTTTCAAGCGCGTGTTAGATGAATATGGTTATACCTACGATAGCAGCTTCTGGGAAGGCAATAACGCGGTCGTGTTTGCGCCTGAAGATGCGCCAGCAACGGCGAAGATCGTTGCCGACATTGCTAAGGAAAATGCAGCCTTTACAATCCGCGGCGGCTATTTGGATAAAACCTTCTTAGATGCCAAACGCGTCGCAGCTTTAGCTGAATTACCTACTTTGCCAGTCATGCGCGCTATGTTATTAGGCACCATCTTAGCGCCAGCCAGCAAACTTGTCCGCACAATTGCCGAACCCGCCCGCGGGTTGGCAGCCGTCATCCGAGCCAACTCGGAAAAGCAGCCAGTCGCTGCATAGTTGTCAAAATGCCTTGCTAAAAGGCTAACGTATTATAAAAAATAGAAATAAAATTAGGAGTAAATTAAAATGGCAGATTTAGAAAAAATCGTAGAGGAACTGAGCCAACTTTCTGTGTTGGAAGCCTCTGAACTGGTCAAACTTCTCGAAGAGAAATGGGGCGTTTCCGCCGCCGCACCGGTTGCAGCTGTTGCTGCTGGTCCGGCTGCTGCTGCACCCGCCGAAGAAGAAGAAGAGAAAACCGAGTTCAATGTGGTGCTCAAATCCACCGGTCCCAAGAAGATCGACGTCATCAAAGTCATTCGTCAGCTGACTAGCTTAGGCTTGGTTGAAGCCAAGACCTTAGCTGAGACTGAAGGTGGCAAGGTGCTCGAAGGCGTGAGCAAGGAAGTTGCTAACGAAGCCAAAGCCAAGCTGGAAGAAGCCGGCGCAGAAGTCATCTTGGAGTAGGATCTCTTTAGACCAAAAAAGCCGTATTTTAGGATACGGCTTTTTTAATTTAAACGATCTTGAGGATTATGCTAACTGGCGGATGACGAGCACAACCTTGCCTTGAATTTCCACGATGCTTGGATCTTCGATTATGATGGGCTTCATCAGTGGGTTTGCCGGCTGCAGGCGTACTTTGCCATTCTCTAAATAAAAGTATTTCAATGTGGTTTCATCCCGATCGGAGAGCCACACTGCGACCATCTCACCGTTGCGCGCTTGGTCCACTTTCTTCATCACCACAATATCGCCATCGTTCACCATGGCATCGATCATAGAATCCCCAAAGACGCGCAGGGCATAGAGCTGCTCGGCGCCGTCGTTTTCGGGGAGCAAACCGCGGGCAATCTCCACGCCGGAGTCTGGGTCATAATAGCTGAAATCTGAAGGAGGCACGGGCATCGGCTCGCCAGCGACGATATTGCCTACCAGCGGGATATTGATGACGGGCTCGAGCAGACGTTCCGCAGCGGTTTTGGATGTTTGCACCCGAACGCCTTTTGCATTCTTGATCAGATTGATACCGCGCGAAACGTTGCTGCTGCGCTCGATGTATCCCATTTCAGCTAATTGGTTCAGATAATAGTTCACCACGGAAGTGGAGCTTATCTCAGTGTAATCGCAAATTTCGCGAATGGAAGGTGGATAACCTCTCTCCAGTTGGTAACTTTCCAGAAAGGTGAGGATTTTTTTGTGTCGCGGGCTTAATCCGCTTTTGCGTCTTGCCATCATACCCTGCTTTCTCTGGTTTGTTTGATTAATTATTGCATAAATAATATCAGAACAAATGTTCACTGTCAAGGGCA
>DNSH01000080.1 GCA_003499715.1 Candidatus Mesolinea sp.
GACAAATTCCTGCTTGTACTAAAGTCTCAAAATGACATAATCGTTGCGGATCATAGCGAGCAGATCGAAGGAGTAGGGTATAAAAAATCTGGTTTTTTGCAAATGCCTCCCAAAGAAGAGGCTGCATGCTTTGATCAGGCTCTAACAAAAAGCCATACATAGCGCCTTGCAATATTTCGTCAGCTTGCGTAAGCTGAACCTCGTTTACCCTCAATTGCCAATCGGTGCCCATCTCACTTGAGCGGGTAGCTAAGCGGCAAAGATATTGGCCAGCTAAGTCACGGTTAGTTTGTCGCCAATTGCGTGTGTATTCTGATTGTGATTTTATTTCCTCTTTGCGGGGTCTGCCCCGAGCGCTTGGCTTTAGTTGGGGAATGCGTTTGGGGAGAGTTTCGGATCCAATCCACTTTTGTAATGTCTCTAATCCACCTTGCACCCAAATGGTATTCCGATCTTTTCCATGTGCCCAGTCAACATAACAGCAATTTTTACACATCAAGTAAAGCATACCCAAATCGCTGCCTAATTCTGGAAGAATACGGTGGAACCAATACCATGGAACAGCTAAAAAGCTCTCAGGACGAATTAAGTGGGCAGCAAGGCGATCACACAGAGCAGCTTGAGTGGAACTCAGTTTATTAAGTCCGCAAGCAGACTGAAATACTTCGTGAACCGAAGCGGCATCGAAAAAGTGCTGGACTTCCATTTCCTGCGGCGTTCGATAAGGGAAGCTAAGAATCTGGTTTCTCGAACATTCCAAAGCATGAGCTAACAAATCGGAAGGATTGGATTCAGATAAATTTGCCCGAAACCAAGTGAACAAGTCTTGTGCATCTCCGGGTGTCAACAGCATCCCCCGATACGTATAGGTATTTGGAGCTCGGGTAACTTTGCCATCCGTAAAGCGGTGTATCGGCTCAGCTCTTTGCACAAACCAATCCAGCTTACCTGATTTGAAAATACGGAAAAAAGTAGCTCGACTAATCACATTGCCAAGCATATCCAGAAGGGAGTTGACATCAATAGTGACCGTATCACCAACTTTGGGGTATAGCTGATCAGCACCATGCTCCCTTGAGGCACGGTAAAACGCCTGACGCAAGGCTGTGGCAATTAAGACAGCATTAGAACCTACATAAGGAACAAAGCGCAATAGATAAGCTGGAATGGCAACGATGGATTCAGGAGAAATAATTGCTTCGGTGATATTAGAAGCACCCGAATCAATGCTAAAGGCTTCTTCGGATCTTTGGGGAAGTGTGCCCATGGGCACACTTGAGTGAAGAGAAAGCTTCAATCGTTTACCGGTGGCATCTTGAACAAATGTATCAAGCAACGGATAATACTGGCACAGCTTTGCATAGGTTTTCGGCTCCGCGGAAATAGTATAGGCTCCATCAAACCCTAGCTCAGCAGAATCAAGCAATCCTTGAAGCTCAGGGATCGCTAAGGCTTCAATATCTTCACGTATTTGTTGCCAAGTGTCGGTATTTATGTCACTCATGCCATCGAAAAAAGTATTAATCCATTAGATCCGTGTAACCAGATTCGGAATGGTAAGTTTTGTTTTCCGTTCTTCCAAGACACTCGAAAGATAGTCTGAAGCTAAGAACAAAGCTTCCGTCAAAGAGCCATGGGCATTCTCGGAAATTTCTATAGCTTTGGATTCTGGTAGAACAGATAGAGGCTCTGCAAGACCAGCCATACGGCAGCGTGCATAGAGTAAACTGGCGATTTCCTGGATGCTCGGAGAACGAAAAGGAACATATAAGCCTAGGAATTGACTAAGGCTGCCAATATTACTGACTGTATTGTTTAAATCCTGAAGAAAAATAATCGTACGGATCTTTTTTTGGTGCTCTACAGACCAATTAAGCAGATGCGTGAGATACTCTTGATCGACCGGCGGTCCATCCAAAACGAGCAATAGCTGATCAGCACTATGCTCGAGGCGGTCATAAATATTTTCGATACGGTTGGCATTCGAGCGCGCAGACTGGATCCCTAAAGTCTCAATTACCGCCATGAGAAAGTGACGTGGTTCAGTGAGAGTGTTGGTATTTAGGTATAAACCGAACATGGCACCTTGATTTTCTAGCAAGAAATGTGTTTCGGCTAATTTCATTGCCAACATGCTCTTACCACTGCCAACAGGACCAGCAACAACGCCTAAGTTTTTATAGGGGTCCTTTTGGTCACTTAAGAAGCTATGAACTACCTCGAAGACTTTACGTTGCTCGTTTAGATTGGGATAGAAGAACCGCGTATCTTGATAGTGGATAAAGGGGTGCTCTAAAAATCCAGTTTGAATGAGATCGGGTGTTGTAATCATGACTCATGCTGCTCCGTCTTTTAGTAAATAGATTAGCATGCGCCTGCTATTAAGTCAAGTACTCAAAAATATTTGCCTACTTTCACCAACTGATTGTAAATTATAGTTAATAATAAATTGCGCCTTGTATTTACAGTAAAATAATGTAAAATGAGAAGGACTTATATATCCTCATTATCTAAGAGGTTGACCAATGGCGATTATATCTTTAATTAATCGAAAGGGTGGAGTGGGCAAATCCACAATCAGCATTAACCTTGCCGCTGGATTAGCAACGTATGAATCGCGAAAACCAGAGAGCAAACCAGTCTTACTGATCGATATGGATGATCAATTGAGCGCAACAATTACAGCCATGGGAGGAGGGTTAGACGATCAGTTTGTTCCTATAATAACAGCAGAAAACAACTTCCCTTCCGCATTAATTAATGGTTTTGGTGCTTCAGAAGGCATTGTCGAAGATTCTCTGCTTCCTAGAAAACGAGAGAAAAAGGTAAAGATTTTTAAAACCAACAAAGCTCGAATGGAAAATTTGGAAGCCGAATTAAAAACACGAGAGGAACCGGAACTACAACTGACATATTACTTAGAGCCGATCAAAAACGATTATGCATACATAATCATTGATAATCCCCCATCTGCTGGTATAGTACCCATGAATTCATTGGTTGCCAGCACCCATGTGCTTATTCCGATCGAACCAGATGGATTGAGCCTAATTGGCTTAGCCGATATTTTGCGCATGATAGAGAGTATTCGAAAAAACTTCAATCCAGAATTGAAAATTTTAGGAATTATTCCTTCGCGTTATCGAATGGTGCGGAGACAATCCCGGGATGTCATTGAAGATCTCGAGCGTTTATATGGGCATCTTTTACTCCCCTACGTGAAAGATTTGGCAGAAATATCTGCAGCCACCACCGCAGGGTATGACATATTTTCCTTTACAAACGAAAAGTCACAAGCGTATCGCTGTATTTCAAATTTGGTGGATGCGGTATTAGGAAAATTAGAAGCATGAAAATACAGACATTACTGTGCCCACGGGCACAGTAATAAAAAGTGTGCCCATGGGCACAGACTACTTATGGTGGTAGTAATCCACACAAGGAGTGTGTTAGATGGCAGAAACTAAGAAGAAAGGATTTGGAGATTTAATTAGTCTCACGAGTGAGGCTTTCAATGCGAGCACAGCCGAGAAGGAGCAACGTGAAGAGGAGCAAATCCCTAAGATGCTGAGCAATCGGCAGAGTGTCTATCGCGTGCCCCTTTCTATGATCAAACCTGATCGCTTTCAGGCTCGGTTTCTATTGCCCTTTGAATTACGGGAAGCGTTTTTTCGGCAAGAGATTGATTGGGAAGAAACTGTCCGCAAATGGATGGCTTTGGCTGAGCAAGACCGTTTAATTCGACGTGAAATTGAGGAACTCATTGCCTTGGGGGACTCGTTGCATGATACTGGGCAAATAAAACCTATCACGGGTCAAGTGATTAATGAAGATGGGCATGAAGTCTTCAAGATGCTGACCGGTGAACGGCGATTTTGGGCTACTGCTTTTCAAGCTGTGCGCAGCGGCCAAAAAGATGAGCCTTACGTTTTAGCTATCATCGATAATCAGCCTAGCTTAGAAAAGCAAATTGCGGAGAACATGGCTTACAAAGCCTTGACACCGGTTGGTAAGGCGCGTGCTGCAGCTAGGATCGTCCTTGAGTCTAATGGTATCCTGCCGAATGAAACTTTAGACGAGTACAGTTACTTTCGCCAGGTTCTTAATGTGCGGTTGAGCGATGAAACCAAGGATATGTTGCTCAAGACGCTGCAATTAGAGCGCACGTATTATGGCCGCCTAATGAAATTTTTTGAGCTTCCCCAAGATTTACTGGAAATTTGTGACCGCGCAGAAATGCCAGAGCGCGTATTACGCGAAATCATGCAGTATGATGCCAAATATTGGCCGGCAGCTGTGCGTTATTATGCTGAGCATGATGGCCGCACGTATCAAGATGTACATGCATATCTCGAGCGCATATCAGGTCGGGAGAAGACGCGCAAGGTACGTTTACCAGCAGACCCTGCCACAAAGTCAGCCCGGTCCCTAAAGCGCGTATTCCTCAATCTGGAGGACCTGCCGCAAGAAGATAAATTAGGTTCTATAGCAGACGCACTGATCAGCGAGGTTGCTCCGGAAGATGCCCGCCGAATGGTTGGGCAGATGGAACAGTTGACTGAAGCAATGAAAGTCCGGATTAGTAACTTAAAGTAATCTATTGGCACTTCTTTCCCTGAATAGACACACAAAGGGGTTATTTGTGTTTCCCAATTAAGCTCAATTCCTAGAATTTTTACAATAGCAGGATGAGCCTTAAATCATTCGAACGTCTCAAAATGACATATTAATAAATTTTCATTGTTTGCATTTCGAGCGAAGGCAGGATGAGGGGAGGTGGGTTGACTTTCGTAAAAATGCATCGTGATCATTTACTAGAAAAACCGCTTTCACTAGTATTGCGCATAGCTATAGGTTAATTAATCTGTAACGGGTACTTTTGGCACTGATATTGCACCCTCCAAATCAAGTTAATCATTTAGGCATTAATCAATCTCTTATCAGATTGGTTAGAGGAGTATATTATGTCACGAGCATTCGGTGTGGATATCAGTAGATACCAATCCAGCCAAGATGGATCGAAAAAACAAGACTTTGATGCCTTGAAAAATCATACTGAGGAAGTAGTTTTTATCGCGGCTCGCGCAGGCATATCCTGGAATTATGAAGATCCAATGTTTGATTTTTATTGGAGTGAAATGGCGCGTATAAAAGTCTGCCGCTTGGCTTATCATGTGGTGTACTTTGGAGAAAGTGCGTTAGCTCAGATGGATTCACTCTTTAAAATACTCGACAACCAGGTTGATTGGAATCACGACCGCCTGGTGCTTGACCTGGAGGTCGCTGGTATAAATACACGAGCGCGAATTACCGCCACAACCCAGAAATGCCTTGATATATGCCGATCTCGCACCGGAAGGTATCCCATCTGCTATTCTAGAGCCTATTGGGTAAACAGCTATCTTGCCATCAGCCAATTACCCAAGTTAGATTGGTGGTTGGCTACGTACCGTAAAGAATTACCATATCCACTTTTTACCCCTGAACATCCAGGACCACCTACTTTGCCGAACGGAGTGGATACCTATCTCATCCATCAAACTGGCGAGAAAACCAAAGGTATTGGCTCCGTTAGCCGATATATGGACTATGACCGTTGGAATGGAAATAAAGCGGATGTATTGCGATATTTTAATAATCCCGATCATGATGATCCGCCTGAAAATCCAGTGGAAGTCCTTTTTAGGGCACGTTGTTTGGTCTCCGCGTTGTATACGCGTCAAGGGCCAGGTGTTGAATATAAAGCAATTGGCTCTTTGAGTTTCGGAGAAGAAGTTAATGTTTATGAAGTGAAAAATGAATGGTTCCGTATCCATCCTAATACGTCTATTTGGTGTTCGGGGAAGCCTCAATATATGCGTCGGCTTGATCCCAATCAAAATCCCAATCCTTTGTTCAAAGCGAAGGTAATTGTCAGTGCTTTATACAAGCGCAAAGGACCTGGAAAAAATTATGATGTGTGCGGTTACTTGGTTAAGGGAGAAGTGGTAGACGTATATGAAGTAAAAAATGGTTGGTATCGCGTTGACCCGGTTGAGCAAATATGGAGCTGCGGAACACCACAATATATGCAGAACGTTTAAAAAAGTAAAAGCTGACCTTTCCAGTCAGCTTTTACTTAGGATTTCTCTGACTGATCAGATATAAAAGTAGAGACAGTGGATTCAATAATATATTCTAATTAGAGTAAGGAAACAAAGGCTTGGATTGGATTATTCTTTCGGTTTCTTATTGGATAGACGTAAAGTAATACCTAAATTACCCAAGAAAAGAAGAACAAAGCCTGCAAATAAAAGCCAAAATCCAGGTAAATCGAGAATCTTCAACTGTCCTAATAAGCCAGCAATTGCTAATGCACCAGATAGGATAAAAGTAATTATTGTGGGGGTGCTAATTTTCATTTAAGCTCCTTTCACTAGTAGATTATTTTCATTAACAATATTATATCATATACTAACTATATGCAGTGTTTTTTCCTATATTACTACACAAAAAAGCTTATTGTACGGTAAAATAAGCAATGTAAAATGGATAATTCTTATCAAGAATAATCGGTAAAGAATGATTTGAAAGGATAGCTGCCTAATGTCCAAAGAACTTAAAATGAAAATTACTATCGTTAATAATGGACCTTATCTTGTTGAAGGCAACATTCCTCTAGTGAAGAAAACCCAAATTGTGTCCGAATATGGAGAACCGCTCACTTGGCAAACTCTCGATAAAATCGAGACCCCGCCGGAAAGCTATGCCCTTTGCCGCTGTGGCAATTCCCAGCACAAGCCTTTTTGTGATGGGACTCATCAACGTGTTCCATTTGATGGCAAGGAAACTGCAATAACTGACGGCTCAGAAGAAAACAAACGCAAGCTTCCAGGGGGAAAGCATCTCATCGTTTACGTGGATAGTGACCTATGTATGAGCTCTGGCTTTTGCAACCTGCGTAACATTGGCTTGGTGAACCTTGTCCTTGATTCAGAAGATACAATGAAGCGATCCTTGGCTATGGCAATGATCGAGCGCTGCCCATCAGGCGCACTTACCTACCAAATTGAACCTGATGAACCAGAAATTGAGCCAGACCTGCCGAAAGAAATCGCCAATTCAATCGAGATCACATCAGATGGGCCGATCGAAGGACCCCTGTGGGTCACGGGTTATATTCCAATTGTACGTTCGGACGGGATGCCATTTGTGGCGCGGAATAGGGTAACACTTTGTCGCTGCGGTCAATCACGCAACAAACCATTGTGCGATGGCACACATCGGCATAATGCTGAATGGGAATCATTCTGGAAAAAATAACAGGTATGGAAATAGCGAATACACATAAAAGTGACCACTTGGTCACTTATTTAAATTGCTAAAATTCCCTCTATATTCTATTTTGAAGATGTGCTAATACATCTGAGGCGTGGATGGGAAGGCTATCTACCCTCATCCCAATGGCATTATAAAGCGCATTGGTGATTGCGGGTGGGGTGGGGATGCTCACAATTTCGCCAACGCCTTTAGCTCCAAATGGTCCACTGGTGATAGGGTGCTCCTCTATGATAGAGATGACTTTCGGGCTATCCTGCATAGTGGGGATGTGGTAACGTGCCATTCGGTCTGTCCGAATGATTCCATCATCAACCTTAAATTCTTCCATCAGGGCATGGCCCAAACCCATCACCACACCGCCTTCAACTTGCCCTTGGAAACCTAAAGGATTGAGTACCCGCCCAGCATCATGGGCGGATATGACTTGTAAAACCCTAACCACTCCACTTTCTAAGCTTACTTCGATCTGAACTGCTTGGGCGCTGAACGAAAAGGCAAAGTGAATCGGATTGCCTTTGCCAAGATCATAGGTTTGGGGGGCAATGTAATTGCGTCTAATGGAACGACCAGTGCTGGTGCGATCGAGCAAAGAGGCAAGTTGTTGCCAGCTCAAACTGCGCATAGCCTTACTACCGAATTGCCCTTCTTGGTTCGAAGTGCAGACAGCACCTTGCGGCGTCAGATCAATCTGCTCTTCCGTAGTATTCCAATATACTGCCAGTGCGCTAAGCAAATGTTGGCGAAGATCGCGCGCTGCCAATAATGCCGCATTGCCAGTTACAAAAGTCTGACGCGAGGCAGTTGTTGGACCGCTTTCCGGTGTAAGATCCGTATCCATAACCAAAACATCCACGTCCTCAGGGTTGCGGTTTAAGGTTTCCGCTACCAAAAGGCGCAGCACGGTAACCAATCCCTGGCCAATCTCAGCAGCTGCTGTACGCACTTGTAGGCTGCCATCCAGGCGTAGCTCCACATCTGCAGCGCCTTTATCCGATCCGCTACCACCCAAACCGGTATTTTTATAAGCTGCTGAAACGCCCCAACACGTAATGTAATCCTTGCCGTCACGCCTAATCTTCTGCGGTTTAAACGGCTCTGGTCCTGCGATCTGGTGGAGATGAATTTCAATTTGATTAAGGCAGTCCATCAAGCCAACGCTTTCTTCCAGGAGCTGACCAGTATTCGTTTGGCTGCCTACCTGTAATGCATTGATTTTGCGCAAAGTAAGAGGATCCATTCCCAACTCATGGGCTAACATATCCATCATGCTTTCGATGGCAAAAGCTGATTGCAGCACACCAAAGCCGCGAAATGCTCCTGCCGGCGGGTTATTGGTATAAACAGCATAACAATCCGATTTCACATGAGGAATCGTGTAGGGGCCAGCGGAATGGGTTGTGGCACGGGTCATCACCTTCTCACCCAATGAAGCATAAGCTCCTGTATCACCAAAAAGCTCGGTTTCAGCTGCCACGAGTAATCCGTTCCGTTGAGCACCTAACTTGACACGAATTTGAGTTGCGTGCCGTTTCGGGTGCACGAGCAAACTTTCCCTGCGGGTGAAGAGCAATTTAACTGGTTTGCCAGTGGCTTGTGCTAACAGTGCCGCATGAATCTGACCGGCAATATCTTCCTTGCCACCAAAGCCACCGCCAGTAATTTGACCGCGGATTCGCACCTTTTCTTCCGGCATGCCTAATGCAGCAGCAACCTGTTCCCGGTCTGCATACGGGATCTGCGAGCCAACATAGATCTCCACACGTTCATCAGGTAAAGGCACGGCAATGCTGCATTCCGGTTCCATAAAGATATGATCGGTAAACGGTGTCCTAAATGTATGCTCGAGAATGAGGTCCGACTTGGCAAAACCCTGGGACACATCCCCCTTGTGCACTTTGATATGCTTGAGCAAATTGCCTTTAATGTGTATCTGGGGCGAATCAGGTTGCAGTGCGGCTTGCGGACTGGATAATACCGGCTGGGGCTCAACCTCAAAGGTAATCAAGGAAATGGCTTGATCAGCTATGGTTTGTGTTTCGGCGGCTACTAATGCTAATGCATCGCCCATGTAACGAATGCGCTCGCCGACACCGACTAAGATTGGCCAATCTTTACTAAACAAGCCATGTTCACGCGCAGCAGGAAGGTCTTTGGCAGTCAGTACCGCACAAACGCCTGGCAGTGACTGAGCTGCCGAGGTGTCAATTTTGGTGAGAATTGCGTGTGGAACACCAGCGCGTAAAACACGCGCATAGAGCATCCCCGAAAAACTGAGATCATCGGTATAAATAGCAGAACCTGTCACCTTAGCCAGGGCATCTGGTCGAGGTTGGGGTGTTCCGATGACATGTGTATGCGCGGGAATGGACTGAACCTTTGGGGAAGGTAATGATTGACCCGTGCGCATCGTGTAAGCCGCTGCCAAAACTGCCTGCAAGATAGCCTCGTAGGCTCCACAGCGGCACAGAACGTTTTTGAGTGCTTTTTTTAGTTCTTCGTACGAAGGATCGGGATGAGATTGCAGGTAAGCATAAGCTTGCAAGATCTGCGCGGGTGTGCAGAATCCGCATTGTATGCTCCCATACTGGATAAAAGCATCTTGGATAGGGTGCAAGCTCCCAGGGGTGGGGGAGAGGACTTGCAAGCCTTCTATCGTCAGAACGTTTTTCCCATTCGCTTTACTTGCAGCCAATCGGCAGGATTTTACAGGTTTTCCATCGAGCAGCACGGTACAAACGCCGCACTGACCTTCTCCGCAGCCAATTTTTGTACCCGTTAAGTGCAGGCGTTGACGCAATAAATCTGCTAGACTTTCGTTTGGGATCTCGGGGAAGGAATATGAACGGCCATTGACCGTCAAGGAAATATCAGCCATAGCGATATTATAGTCTATTGGCTTTAGGAATAGCCAAAAAAAGAAAGAATTGTAAGAGCAAAGTGATAATGGTCTAAAGTAGCAAAATAGAAATGTCCTAATCTTATAAAGAGCTGTGAAGTGGTCGTTCGATTACTCCGAGTTTTTTCAAAGGAACAATAAAATCATGACGAACAGTGTATGAGCAGCCTTTCCCCTCTTACTCCCTTCCCCAGCGGCTGGGCTGAGGCAGAAAAAATCGCTTGACGCTGGGGAAGGGTCAGGGTTAGGGTCACCGTGAAGCATTACAGACAAGAAGAAATAAGGTGGTTATCTATAAAAAAAACCCAAACTGAAGACTTTATTCACTCATTAGGACATCTCTAAATTGCCCGCGTTAGGACATTTCTTTTTAGCCTTGACACAAAAAAGAAGAAAGAGGCAAGAAGTAACCTGAGGCTAAGAGTTTTATTAATATTTACGGAAAGTGTCTAATCTAAGCAAA
>DNSH01000117.1:0-3214 GCA_003499715.1 Candidatus Mesolinea sp.
TTGACGCGGGACGAGTAAGCAGAGCCCCAGCCCCAGAGAGGCGCACACAGGTGCAAAAGCGCCGGCAGCCTCTGCCCAAAACCACCCGCCAGCTTGAACCTGAACCGGCGCGAGCCCCACTAAGGCAAACGGCAGCCCCGTTATCGGCAGCACGAGATACCCCATCAAGGGTAATCTGGGTGGAACCGCGTGAGAGACCTCTCGCCCCAGGGCGCAAGGTCTTTTTATTTAATAACAAGGAGGCATTCATGTCTAAACAAGAAGAATACGAACAATCGCAGCTTTACCGTATCCGGCACTCGACAGCCCATATCATGGCTGAGGCGGTGCTGGAGAAATTCCCGGGCGCTAAAATCGCCATCGGGCCAGCCATCGAGGATGGCTTTTACTACGACTTTGACCTGCCGCGCAGCCTCACGCCGGAGGACCTGACCGAGATCGAAGCGCGCATGAAGGAGCTTATCCACGAGGGTCAGGCTTTCGTGCGCCAGGAAATCACCGCCGAGCAAGCCAAGCAGCTCTTCAAGGATCAGCCTTATAAGTTAGAGCTGATTGAAGGGCTGGAGCAAGGTGGGCTGGATGAGGACGGCAACCCGACCACAGAGCGGATCCCGATTACGATTTACACCTCAGGGCGCTTCACTGACCTGTGCCGCGGGCCGCACGTAAACAGTACCCGCGAGATCAACCCGGACGCTATCAAGCTGCTCAACGTGGCGGGGGCTTACTGGCGTGGCGATGAAAAGCGCCCCATGCTGCAGCGCATCTACGGCACCGCGTTCGAGACCAAAGAACAGCTGGATGAGTACCTCTGGAAGATGGAAGAAGCCCGCAAGCGCGACCACCGCAAGTTGGGCAAGGAGCTGGACCTCTACAGTCAAAATGATGAGGTTGGGCAAGGGCTGATCCTCTGGCACCCCAACGGCGCCATGATCCGGCACGAAATCGAGCGCTACTGGGATGACGAGCACATCGCCAATGGCTATGACTTCGTCTATACACCGCATATCGGGCGATCGAGCCTGTGGGAAACCAGCGGGCACTTAGGCTTCTATAAGGAAAATATGTATTCTCCCATCGTGATTGAGGATCAGGAATACTACATCAAGCCGATGAATTGCCCGTTCCACATCCAGATTTTCAAGAGCGCGATGCGCTCCTACCGCGACCTGCCCATCCGCTATGCCGAGAAGGGTACGGTGTACCGCTACGAACGCTCGGGCGTGCTGCACGGGCTGATGCGCGTGCGCGGCTTCACCCAGGACGATGCCCATCACTTCTGCCGGCCGGACCAAATGCCCGCGGAGATTGATTTCATCCTGAGTTTCAGCCTGAATATTCTGCGTGCCTTCGGTTTCACCGAGATCAGCGCATACCTGAGCACTATTCCAGAGAAGTCCGTAGGTGACCCAGCGCTCTGGACGGATGCCGAGAAGGCGCTGGAGGATGCGCTCAAGCGCGCTGGCTTGCCTTATGAGTTAGATGCCGGCGGCGGCGCGTTCTATGGGCCTAAGATCGACCTAAAGATTAAGGACGCCTTGGGGCGCGAGTGGCAGCTCTCGACAATTCAGTTCGATTTCAACCTGCCGGAGCGCTTTGGCATGGAATATATTGGCGAGGACGGCCAACCACACCGCCCGTATATGATTCACCGCGCACTTCTTGGCAGCTTGGAGCGCTTTTTTGGCATCCTCATCGAGCATTATGGCGGCGCATTTCCGGTGTGGCTCGCGCCCAAGCAAGCTGTGCTCATCCCGATTGCCGACCGGCACTTAGATTATGCCTACGAGCTCGCCAAGCGCTTCAAGCAGGCGGGTTTGCGCGTCAGCGTGGATGCGCGCGCCGAGCGCATGAATGCCAAGATCCGCGATGCACAAAACGAGAAGGTGCCCTATATGTTGGTGATAGGCGACCGCGAAATGGAAGCTGGGCAGGTGGCTCTGCGTCGGCGCAATGGGGAAAACCCAGGCCCAATGCCCGTGGAAGCATTCTTAGAGCTAGCTAAAAAGGAAATTACAAACAAGATTTAATGCAGAGCTCGTTAGACTAAAAAGAGGTTTGGGAAACCAAACCTCTCCTTGCGGAATCATTGTGAACCGGACAGGCAGCTAAATCTGCCAATCGCCATCCTTAAGCAGGACGATGCGCGTGCCATCAGCTTTCACGCCGGTAACCGTAACATCACGTCCGCCGACCATGAAATCGACATGGATGAGCGAATCGTTCATGCCCAACTTGCGGTTCTCTTCCTCGGAGCGCTCGGTGCTGCCCTTCATATTTTCGCTATAGGCAGCGCCTAGGGCAAAGTGACAGGAGGCGTTTTCGTCAAAAAGCGTGTTTTTGAAGAGGATGCCTGTGTTGCTGATAGGTGAATTGGCTGGCACGAGCGCAGCCTCTCCTAAGTGCTTGGCGCCCTCGTCCATCTCCAACAGGTCCGCCAAGATTTGCTTGCCCACTTCAGCATCGAAGTCGATCACCTTGCCATCTTTGAAGGTGAAATGGAACTTATCCACAATCTGCCCGCGCACGCTAAGGGGCATGGTGGCGCGCAGGGTGCCGTCCACATGGTCGGCATCCGGCATGCTGAAGATTTCTTCGGTGGGGATATTAGGCATAAAGCTCTCGCCATCTGCACTTACTGCCGCGCCGCCTTCCCAGATGTGATCCTTGACCAAATGCACCTTCAGGTCGGTGCCGGGGCCTTCATAGTGCAGGTAATCGAAGTGCATCGCGTTCATAAAGGCTTTATGCGCCTTTAGGGAAGCGTCGTGCTGCTGCCAGGTAGCCAGCGGGTCGGGCTGGTCGGCGCGGGTGGCTTTGAAGATGTTCTCCCACAGCTTAGCTACAGCTTCTTCCTCAGGCAAGTCCGGGAAGACCGCTTTTGCCCAGCCGGGGCTCGCCACGCCAGCCACGCACCACTTGACTTTATTTTGCATGGTGTATGGCATCAGGGGTTTTGAGGCTTGACCAGCCGTCTTTTGCCACTTGGCGATGCGCGCTGGGTCTACGGATTTGAGCAGCTCAGGGTTATCGGCTATCAGCGAGAGGCGATGATAATGGTCCTGGAACATCTTCTCCATGAACTCCACGCGGTAGGGTGGAAAATGCTCGAAAGCTTCTTCGGGGGCGTAAAGGTAGCGGTCGAGCACCATTGTTTCGTCATAAAAATTAGAGTAGACATCGACTACGCCGTTTTGGTAAGCTTTGCGGGAGA
>DNSH01000117.1:3383-9277 GCA_003499715.1 Candidatus Mesolinea sp.
CGCCAGGCTTGAGGGCAAGCGCAAAGTTGACGATGAGATCGGCATAATTTTCGAGATAGTGTTCAAAAGACATGTAATCCTCCGTTTTATATAGCTTGTAATTTATATTCGCTGAACCTACTCGCGACTTAAAAATTCTACTCTTCCTCCGAGCAAGCAGCTTATAGATATTACCGCAAATTCATTTAAAATCCGAAAAATTAGTATTTGATCCATGGATTTGGATTGACCATTATTTGGGCATTATGGTAAGATATAGTCGACGCCAGAAAACACTGGAAGTGTTTTCTATTAAATATTATCTAAGGAGAAGAAACAATCAGTAGTAAACAAGAATATAGAGTCAATGAACGCATCCGGGCTGAAAAAGTTCGCTTGGTGGATGAGAACGGTGAAAACGTTGGCATCGTGCCACTTAGTGAAGCTCTCAACCGGGCAGATGACGCCGGTCTGGACCTGGTAGAGGTAGCTCCCAATGCGGATCCACCTGTTTGCCGCATCATGAATTACAGCAAGTTCCTTTATGAAAAAGAGAAGAAGGAACGCGAAGCACGCAAATCCCAAACAAAGATAGAAATCAAAGAAATTATGTTGCGCCCAAAAACGGGTGATCATCATCGCAATATCAAAGTGAACAATGCGCGAGGCTGGCTAGAGGACGGCAAAAAGGTACGAGTTACGATACGTTTCCGCGGGCGGGAGATTACTTATCCTGAGTTAGCCTTGGAAGATCTCAAAGAGATCGCCGAACAACTTAAGGATGTGAGTGAAATCGAGCAGGCTCCTAACATGGAAGGCCGCGTAATGTACATGCTGCTCAGCCCGAAAAAATAACACGTTATGCCTCAAAATAAAATCTAACTATAGTGGTCATTGTTGCCTCAAAATGAACCTAACCGATCAATTTTTAAGATTCGGGCTCGTGCAGCCTGAATAGATTTCCACAGCCCAACAGGGTTGAGGGAATTATACATACTTGTCAGCTTCTCTTTGATTGCAGGGTCAACTTGGTCTGAGTCTAACACCCTTTGATAAGGAGTTTTGGCACGATCATGAATGCGATGCGTTTTGTGATCTACCACCGTCTTGCCAACTAACTTCATCACGGGCTGAAAGAAATTGACAAAGAGATGCATATCCTCATAAAGCGATCTGAGCTGGTCTAACATCTCTTGGCTCTCAAAACGGTCATAGCCCACAGCCTTGCGCACCACAGACCAATTCTTTTGTTCGATGTGGGCTTGATCATTCTTTTGATAAGGCCTGCAGCGCGTAAAGTTAATTTGATGTTGCTGACAATAGCGTAATAGCAGACCATTGATAAACTCAGTGCCATTATCACTATCTATACCCAGTAAAGGGAAGGGTAAACGTGCTCGCAGCATATCAATGGCTTTCATCGTCTCCTCTTGAGTTTTGGCAGGCAAAGCTAAACATTCCGTCCAGCCGGTGGCTAAATCCGTTGCACAGAGGGTATGGAGGTAAGTGCCAACGGTAGTTTCCCCACAGTGTGCAACCAGATCCACCTCCATAAAGCCTACGTGTTCCTCATCCCAAGGGGTAAAGATACGCACTTGGATTTGGCTTTTGAGCAAGCTGCCAGGCTTGGTGGTGGAAAGACCATGCTTTTTCGTGCGGTAACGACATTCTTTCAGGCAACGATCCATGGTTGCAGGGCTCATCCGCAATAAGGCTGCTTTATGCTCCTCACTGAGCACCAACTCACCACAAGCCTCTAATCGGTCAATGAACTCTCCCATAAAGGGTTGCAAACGCTTGGAACAAATATATCCACTCCATTCCCAGATTTGTTCCAGAATCTTGACGACGTCCCCACGATAGACTTTCTTCCTACCTGGTTTTTTATGGCTTGTCTTGCGCTTTTCATGCCGAAGTAAATTGATAGCATATTTGCGATTGTAGCCTGTAGTTGCCACCAGTTCATCTAAGATCTGGCTTTTTTGGGTCTTCTTAGCTTTCCAGTAACGTTCCCGCACTGCAGCAATGACTTCTGCTTTACTCTTTCTGCTCATCATAGTCTTTCTTTGCGATACTCCTCATACCGCAATAGTATGATCTATTTTGAGGCAACGTATATTCTTATAGTTTGATTATTTGTGAGGCAATTCGTTCCTAACCTGATTGGCCGGCAGTATATAATAATAACGTCAAACTGTTTGGTTTATGAAAGGAGTTTAATGAAAAAAGTGTCTTTGAAAATTAATGTCACTATTCTGATACTATCCTTCGTTTTTCAATCTTCTTCCGCACTCGCAATCTCATGTATCAGTGCTATTGAACCAGAAGATCAAGTCTTGAAGGAAACATTGATTCAATCTAGCCCCCCAGTTCCTGAAACGCCTGGTAAACCTGTTACTCATGAATCTACAATTTCCTCTGCGCATCTCTTAGATTCAAAAGTGCCACACGCAGATTTACTCCAAGACCCTAACCTACCTGAGGATATTCGTGCCCATTTCATTGCTCAGACAAAAAGAATTCAAAAACTTGGTTTTTCGTTACCTACAACCGAGCAGATCGCCCAGACTCAAGCTCAGGTACAAGCATTTAACTGCACATCGGTAACTGAGGTCTCGCAAATTGAATGCGAAGCGCTTGTCGCACTCTACAATAGCACTGATGGAGCAAGTTGGAGTTTTCGGGATAACTGGTTGGAAAATGACACTATGAGTACGTGGTATGGAGTTGACGTTTGGGAAGGCCATATTGTGGGAATTTACCTTAGATACAACAACTTACACGGCTCTCTTCCCAGCGAAACTGGTGACTTGATCCATCTCTATTCATTAGTGATAAGTGATAATAACCTTACTGGGCGCATTCCAGAGTCTCTTATTAATCTTACGATATTAAATGAATTAGACATAAGTTATAATTTCTTTGAGACAACTGGATATAGTCAAGATCTTCTTGATTTTCTCGCTTTGAATGATCCGGATTGGTTGGAAACCCAGTATACGCCGTTTACCAGTTGCAATGATGTGACAGAAATTCCTAAAACCGAATGTGACGCTCTGGTAGAACTTTACAACAGCACTAACGGAACAAGCTGGACGAATAATTTTCACTGGTTAACCTACAACCCTATTGATGCCTGGTATGGAGTGTATGTAAAAGATGGCCATGTTTCGTCTATAGGCCTCCAATCCAATAATCTCGTAGGTACGATCCCTAACGCATTGGCAAACTTGACCCAACTTAGACTACTTTACCTTACTAGTAGTAATCTCTCAGGTGAGATCCCACTTGAGTTCGGTAATCTAAGAAATCTTGAGAATTTAAGTTTTTTCAATCAAAAGTTGACTGGTAATATCCCACCATTTATTGGTGATTTGACTAAACTGAGAAGTTTGAATTTGGGATGGAACTACTTCACTGGCTCCATCCCTTCGAATTTAGGGAATCTCGCAAATCTTAATAACCTCAATCTGAGTCGTAACTATTTGACAGGTTCAATACCATCATCGTTAGCTAATTTGCCTCTTTTTCATTTGGACCTTGGAGGGAATCGGCTCACTGGTACCATCCCGCCTGAACTGGGCAACTTCAAAACTTGGATTGACATAGACTTAAGTCAAAACCAACTGAGCGGTAGGATTCCGCCCGAGTTAGGCAACATCCGTTACCTTACAGAACTGAGACTTAATTCTAATGATCTCTATGGAAGCATTCCACCAGAGCTTGGAAATCTGTTTTTTTTGAAGTATCTTTTTCTCCATAATAACCACCTTACCAATAGAATTCCGACAAAACTTGGTAATTTGGCTAGTTTGGAAACTCTCTGGCTTGATGGTAATGATTTGGTTGGTAGCATACCGGTTAGTTTTATTAAGCTGACAGAGTTAAGAAATGTAAATGTGGTAGGTATGGATTTATGTATACCTAATACTCCTGACTTTGTGGCATGGAGCAATGCGTTATCATGGATGTATCCATGGGGCAAACCCCCTTTTTGTGAACCACAAAATCCAAAATTCTTGATTGTTCCTTTGACATGGAAAGGATCCCAAGCCTCATTCGATCAAGCTGCTACCATTCAATTGGACAATTTTCTTGATCAAGTTCCTTTGTCGGCTTGCAGAGAAAATGTCGTCATTAATAAGTTGAACGTCTCGACTCAAAATTTCTCTACCTGGAACTGTTCTGCAAATTCATATGGCCTGACAGAAATCAAAGATTTTGTAAGAAAAAATTTGAACATTGACCCTGCTGATTACGATGTAATCCTAGGGCTTGTTGAAGACTCACCATGTAAATACGATGGCGCGAGTAATGGCGCAGATGTAATTTGGTCTTCCACAGAATACCAAATTGTGACGGCACATGAGCTTGGACATATCTATGGCCTAGAAGATCAATATTGCAGCAACCAAGCTGGCTCAACAGACCCACGTTGTAATGATGGTGACATCCAAAATGATGGGCCAATCACTGGAGATGTGAACTGGCTTAGCGCTTCTCTCCCTTACGACTGCCCTCCGAATGGGGCTCTTGATAGCACTGGTTCGAAGTGTTGTAATTTCAATGAAGCTAATCTCTGCACATCAAAGCCTTATGGGGTTTGCTGCCATGGAAACAAAAATCCAGCTGGAGGCAGATCGACCATGTCATATTCCAACGCGCCTGAACCAAGGGGCTTCGACACAATCGAGTTGGCACATCTTGACGTACACCCCAGCCTGCAATGTTCGACTGGTGCTGCGAGTAATGGATCCGAAATATTTACTACTCAAGATGAAGACACTGAACTTTTATTGGATATCAATTTGCATGTTTACCCAAATGATACTGTCAATAGTCACAGCATCACCATAACTGAAGGAAGAATAACCCAAGAATCTATCTTACTAGAAAAATCAGGTGAATATTTGTTAACGATCCGTGGCCAGTCGAATGAAGAAATATTCGAGCAGTCATTCCAATTATATTTTGATTATTTTGGTCCAGTTTTTCTTGATGGAGATTACTCTGATATTAGCCTGGCTAAAACCGATGTCTCTTTTAGAGTTCCGTATTCCTGTCCGATGAAAATCCTGAACCTTTTCCATAATGGAGAATTGATCCATACACAAATGCTTCCGAGCCTTTGTGCAAATTACCTTCCCATTATCTTTAGGTGATTTTTTGGTTTCAAATTAAGCAGGTAACTTACAACCAGCAAATAATTAAGGCAAGCATTGTTGTATTAATCCTTTCAAATTACACATTTTGGGATTACTGCTAGTCATGTAGGTATTATGTATTATAGATGTTTTACATGAGGTGCATCGCACGAATGACAATACTTAATTACCTATCATGTAGCGTATTGCGTAAAAGTTGGTTTTCAACGGAACTTATCTCCAACCGACAGCTAGAGATAAATGAATTTGAAAATGAATTCCTGGTCGGGGGGACGGAACTTAACACCTTAGAATTTGATAGACCGCAATATTTTCACGAGTATATCCTGACACACCGCCTGGATGCCAGGCAATGCAGTCCACTGGCAAGACACATCACGGAGATAATCTCCTAATTCGTCATTGGGGCAGTATTTTCGGTATTAAACCCTAACGCAAAGACTGAAACATTCCTGCAAGAGGTCTGGATTCACCGTTTCAATCCTAAGGATTGTCAAGGCTAAATAGAAATGTCCTAATGGGTGAATAAAGTCTTCAGTATGGGTTTTTTCTCACAACTAACTACCTTATTTCTTCTTGTCTATAATGATTCACGGTAACCCTAACCCTGACCCTTATCCAGTGGCAAGCGGTCTTATGTGCCTCGGCAAAGCCGCTGGGGAAGGGGAGTAAGAGGGGAAAGGCTGCTCGTACACTGTTCGTCATGATTTTATCGTTCCTTAGAAAAAACTCGGAGTAATCGAACGACGA
>DNSH01000135.1:0-7653 GCA_003499715.1 Candidatus Mesolinea sp.
GTGCCGCGGGAACGGCGCGCGATCTCCTGAATGCCGTCTTCTTCATAATCTAATGCCAAAAGCTCTGCTCCGCGGCGCAGAATCGCGACCAAAGCCTCTTCGTCGTAATAATCCAGGCGGTAAACAGCTCCAAACCGGGCACGTAAAGGAGCCGTAAGCAATGCTAAGCGCGTCGTCGCCCCAACGACAGTAAAGCGCGGCAGCTTAAGGCGTACAGACTTCGCTGCCGGTCCTTTGCCAATGATGATATCCAATGCAAAATCTTCCATCGCCGGGTAGAGAATCTCTTCGACGTTATGCCCCAAGCGGTGGACTTCATCAATAAAAAGGATATCGCCCACATGCAGATTCGTGAGAATCGCCGCTAAATCTCCTGCGCGCTCGATGGCTGGACCAGAGGTAACTTTGATGTTCACACCCATCTCAGTGGCTAATATATGCGAAAGCGTCGTCTTCCCCAACCCAGGCGGACCATAAAAAAGCACATGCTCAAGCGCTTCTCCACGCTGCTTGGCGGCTTTAATTTGGATTTCCAAGTTATTCTTAACCTGGTCCTGACCAATCAGGTCCTTGAGAGATTTTGGGCGCAGCGCAATGTTCGCCAAGTCTTCGGGCTGGCGTTGACCGCTGAGCATGCCATCGTCTTCTTTTGCAATCATCGCTGTTATTATACCTAAGAATGTCCCTCGCCTACCCCCTTGCACCAGGCCTCAATATCAGCTTAGATCCGTTCTTCAATTCTGAATTTAGTCATAATCACTGCCCCCTTTCTGTTGGTTTTATTGTCCAACTTTTGGGGTGCACTGCACCCCACCCCTTTGATTCCCCTCCCCAGCGTCTTGTCTCTGATTTTGTCATTGCGAGCCCCGATTGGCGAGCCTCGCAGGGGCGAAGCAATCTTCTGACAGGTTACAAAAGATTGCTTCGTCGGGCAAAGAACGCCCTTCTCGCAATGACAAAAGGAGAATGACAGGCGTGATTCGGAGCTGGGAGAGGGCAGGGTGAGGGTAGATTGAAATTCTTAACTTTGAATAATTTGGATGTAATCGATTAACCACTGTTTTTCAACGCCCTTATCCCTAAGTGTGGGTATAATTGGCGATGGTTGTTTGCCGAGCGCAGTTGCAAAGCTCTTGGAGGCTGGATGAAACTCTCAATAGTGATCCCGGTATATAACGAAGAAGAAAACCTACCACTTCTCTGGCAGGAAATTCAAGCAGCAGTGATTCCACTCAATATCCCCTGGGATGTTACCTTTGTGGACGACGGCAGCAAAGACCGCAGTGCTGAGGTTCTGCGCGAATTGGCTACGCAAAACCCCGAACATGTGCAGGTCGTCCTCCTCAACCGCAACTATGGTCAGACCGCCGCTATCACTGCTGGCATTGACCATTCGGATGGAGATGTAATCATCTTGATGGATGCCGACTTGCAAAATGACCCAGCCGATATCCCCTTACTGCTGGAAGAACTTAACAAAGGCTATGATGTGGTCAGCGGCTGGCGAAAAGACCGCCAGGATAACAAGCTAACACGTACGCTCCCTTCCAAAGCTGCAAATTGGCTCATCTCCACAGTAACCGGCGTGCACTTGCACGATTATGGCTGTACGCTCAAAGCTTACCGCCGAGAGATTTTCAACCAGATCCGTCTCTACGGTGAGATGCACCGCTTTATCCCCGTCTATGCTGCCGAAGCCGGCGCCAAAATCAGCGAAGTGGTTGTCCACCACCACCCACGCATCCATGGCAAAGCGAATTACGGTTTGGAGCGCACCTTCAAAGTCCTGCTGGACCTGATGACTGTTAAGTTCTTGCTGAGTTATTCCAAGAAGCCAATTCACCTATTTGGCGGCGTGGGGCTGGGCTTGATGGTTGCAAGCTTCTTGGTTTTACTATGGTTAGCGATTCGGCGGGTGGCAGCGGGTATCCCTGTGTTGGGTTCGCCTTGGTTCCAAATCAGTGTGATGTCTTTCATCCTCGGCTTCATATCAATCTTGTTAGGGCTGATTGCTGAGCTGCTGATGCGTACCTACTATGAATCGCAAAATAAACGTACCTACGAAATCCGGGAAGTTATCAAAGCAAGTGGCGAAGGCTCGGAAGCCTAAAGCTCACGGGGCTAACTGCTGGATAGCCTGAATAAGCTCTGGCTGAGCTTTTGGAATAAGCAAGTTGACCCCGCCATTCTGCCAGTCTGCCGCCGGCTCATACTCTTCTAACATCGGTATCAAGACCTTAATCACCCAGGTGTCATTTTCATCCCCAAACGCATGGGTTTGCCCTTGCTTTCCGGTAAAGAGCGTATCGGTGATAATAGCTTTATAGGCGTGGCTCGAGATCTGCTGATAAAAGCCTTGCAGATAGGGCTTGTTATTGCCCATCGCCATTTCCATCAAAAAGACTTTTTCGTAATCTGGTTCCATCCGGACGCCTTCAATCTCTCCAAAGGTGACCAGCTGGCGGTCAGCGATAAACAACACCTCGCCAGTCTGGTCCTTGAGGAGATCCAGCACGGCTTGCATCTGCTGCACCTCAGGCATCTGTGCCTCTCGCGAAATAAAACCCCAATGCGCGCCTTGCATGACCACAAAGAACACGGGTACAACCATCGCTAATATCCAACCGAACGACTCGATTTTGAGAGGGCTAACCGCTGGCTGGGTTTGCTCAGGCATATACGCCCCAGTGATTAAGCTGCCTGCAATCAACGCCCAAAACACCAGGAATGCATCCAAGTTGTGCAAGTCTCCGCCACCCCCGATTTTCAAGCTAACCAGGATGCCTCCCCCTAAGAAGGCAAGTAAAATCGCAGCCAGCCCCAGCCAGCGCAGCCAATGCACTTGCGGTTTGCTTCTATTGTGCCAGGTTTCCCAAAGCAAAATAAAACCAGGCAAGCAAACCAGCAAAATCGCGAAGATAATCCCTAACGAGAAAGTTGCATTAGGCCACAATCGGCTCCAGAGCAGCTCGGAGCTGAATGCCGAACCGAAAAGCGCTGGGTCATTGCCTGAGAGGCGAATATATACCTGCTGACTAAGCCAAGCCGTGCCCACGCCCGCAACAGCCCAAAGCACTGGAAAAGATACATATTTGAGCCAAGGCTTACCATCCAGAGGCTCATCCAAGATATAAAGTGCGGCCGCCAGCAAACCGGGGACAGGCATCCAGTTGACCCGGCTGATGCCCGCCCACACCGAAGCAAGCAGCACAAAAAGCAGCGTACGCCAGGGCTTGCCCTTCTGATAACCCATAAGCACCAAGATCACGCAAACCATCAAGTGAAAATAAACTGCACCTTGGAAGAAAAAGAGCGCGAGCGCAATAATCAAAAGCCAAAATGGCAGAGCTAACTTGCCCCGAAAGCGCTTAGCAAGCAGCACGGCGCCCCAAGCTGTCATCCCAATCCACAGCAGCACCTGCCACAACCGATGGACTAAAATCGAGCGGATGCCCAGGAAGAAGGGCACCGCTTGCATGAGGTAGCGAGAAGGGTGCAGCACGGGCAGCGGCAACTGTTCCCCGTAGATCGATTCTGAAAGGAAGAGCGAGGCATTATAGTAACGGCTACCTTCGGACCAGCCCAGCGAGAAAGGCGTAGCTTGGATCTGAGGGATAAACACGCCCAGCCGGTAAAGCGCACCAAAGCCTACCAAGATCATGGCAAAATTTAAATAGGGCGAGCGTTGTTGCTGCGTAAGGCTAAGCAGCGCTGCGCCTGCTGTTGCCAACGTACAGCTGAGCAGCAAGCGTCCGAGCGCCGAATCGATGAGCTGAAAGCTTTGCGTGAAGCACAACGCCAGCAGCACACCAACGAACACGCCAATACCCAACCACACCAGCCAGACAGGTACTCCTATTGGCTCATATTTTTCCATGCTCTGCCGAAAGCCAAATAGCCAAATGCCATAGACAAATAGAACAATGAGCAACACAGCCACAGCCATAAAAGAGCGCCCGCGAAATTGTATATTCTCTATGAGGTAGCCAGCAGAAAGAACCCCCAACAAGACTACACTCGACTTTAAAAATGACTTTAATCCGGATTGGTTATTCATATCGTTTTCACGCCTTGGTCAGAATCTACCTCAGCTTGCCCAACCGTTTCCGATTGTTTTTTCTCGTCGCTTAAAATCCCCGAGAGGGTAAACGCCCCCGGCAGGCTACCAATCATCCAAACGACGCGCAGCAAAATGGCTAAGCTGATACTTGTGGAGGGCTGCAGCCCGCCTACCACCGAAAACAGATTCGTAATCGTGACTTCTTGCAGCCCTAAGCCATTAATCGAAATAGGAAGGAGCGTGATAAAGTATGTCAGGCTCCACAAGCCAGCTATCTGCCCGAAAGGCATGCTCTCACCCATGCCCTCAATCAATATTTGGACGATGAGAAAAGTTGCCAACATATGAATAAAGGTAAAGCCAAGGGCACGCAGCAGAATCAGCGGGTTTTTAGCCCAATATTTAAAGTTGGAAAATACATTTTTAAAAGCCTGTTGGGTTTTGTTCCAAGCATTGGACACAAATGGCAATGCTGAAAATAATGGCACGCTGCTACGCGTCCCGTTCTGATTAAGATAAGCCACAAAACTAGGGATAGCAAAAGGCAGGGCTAAGAACATCCCCGCCATACCTACTAACCGGTCCGCTATCAGCGATGCTGCCGCCAAGGCAGGGTTGATCCCGATGCGCACCGCACCCGCCAAACGAACCACATCCCCACCGACGGTTGTCGGCAAAACGTTGGAGGCAAACAGCCCTGCAAAGGTCAGCCTTAGGCTATCTTGCCAGGGAACATGCATGTCTTGCACTTGCAGGAGGCTATGCCAACGCCCAAAGGTCGCAAAGCGCGAAACAAACACAAGCACAAGCACAGCGGCTATCCGCCAACCTGAAATGCGCTGAATTGTCGCCCAGGTTTCCGCTGCACCAATTTGCGAGAAGAGGTAAACCAAGATAACGATGGCTATAATCGTCCCAGCCCAACGGATAATGACATTCCAACGGTTTTTTGGTTTGGTTTCTATCACTTCTGGTACCCAATCTGAAGGCAATTATACTTTAAGTGCCTCTCACAGAAGAACAGGCGTTAAAATGGGAGTGAAAAACTATATGAAAGGAAGCAATACCATGAATTTGAAGCCCATCGATTTTTCCGAACTTGTGATTAACCCTCAAGACCTCATCGACCGCCAGGCGTTAGTGCTCACTAGTGGCGATTTTGCCACACATGCTTTCAATGCAATGACTATCAGCTGGGGGTTGATCGGAGTTTTATGGAACAGACCTTGCTTTATGGTTGCTGTCCGCCCTACGCGTTATACCTACACTTTTATGGAAAGCTCACCAGACTTTACAGTATGCGCTTTCCCATCTGCTTACGCTCGCGATGTCGCTTATCTCGGCAGTCACTCTGGCAGGGATGAAGACAAGATCGCCAAGACCCACCTCACCCCGATTGCTTCTACACAAGTCCACGCGCCCTGTTATGCCGAGGCAGAGCTGGTTCTCGAGTGCTGCAAGATATACTGGTCCGACCTAGACCCAAAGCACTTTTTAGATGCAAGCATTGAAAACAACTATCCGCGTAAAGACTATCATCGTTTATACCTTGGGGAAATTGTTGCGTTGCGCGCTGCCGAGCGTTTTATCCAAAACAAGTAATCGCTCAGCGAATAAGCAACGCTTTTACGCTTCAATCAAGGTATAATCTCAAATAATCAACCGGAGGAGAGAATGCCAGAGAAAAAGATTCGCGTTTTGATTGCCAAGCCCGGTCTGGATGGACATGACCGCGGCGCCAAAGTGATTGCTCGCGCGCTGCGCGATGACGGCATGGAGGTGATTTACACCGGTCTGCGCCAAACCCCACAAATGATTGCCGAAGCCGCATTACAAGAAGATGTTGACGTCGTCGGGCTATCAATCCTTTCCGGCGCCCACAACGTGTTGGTTCCGCAAGTTATCCAAAAACTGCGCGAGGTCGGCAAAGGCGATGTGTTTATTTTTGTTGGCGGCATCATCCCGCAAGCAGATATTCCCGGCCTGCTGCAAGCCGGCGTGAAAAAAGTCTACGGTCCCGGAACCGATACTCGGGAGGTTTGCCAGGATATCCGTGCTGCTATAGCTGAACGCCAACAGGCATGAACGCCCAAGAGGTCAAAAATCTTATAAGGGGTGACCGTCTTACCCTTTCCCGCATCTTAAGCCAAGTTGAGTCCCAAAGTGAAGCTGGCAGGCAAGCTCTAGAAGCTCTCTTTCCTTTTACCGGCAGAGCCCACAAAATCGGCATCACCGGAGCGCCTGGCGCCGGCAAAAGCAGCTTAGTCAATGCACTCACGCGGCAGCTACGCCGCCAGCCCGATGCTCCTAAAGTCGCTATCATTGCAGTAGACCCCACCAGTCCCTTCAGCGGTGGCGCGCTCCTTGGTGACCGCGTGCGTATGCCCGATTTACAACGAGATCCAGGCGTGTTCATCCGCTCGATGGCTACACGCGGTGCCTTAGGTGGCTTAGCGGCTGCCACCGAGGCTTTTAGCCAGGTTTTTGATGCCGCTGGTTACGATATCATCCTTATTGAAACGGTTGGCGCTGGTCAAGCAGAAGTGGAAGTAGTTAACTTAGCCCATACAACCATCGTCGTTGATACCCCTGGCACTGGTGATGATATTCAAGCCATTAAAGCCGGCATTTTGGAGATTGCAGACATCCTGGTCATCAATAAAGCCGACCGCCCTGGCGCAGACCAGAGTGTACGCTATCTTCAAGCCATGCTTGAAATGGGCTATGCCCGTTCGGGGACAGCTGGTCACCATGCTTCGGAAACTGTTAACTCAGTAGCTGCAGAAAAACCAGCTGAACCCTGGTTACCTCCGGTGCTCAAAACCATCGCGATTGAATCGCAAGGCATTGAGGATCTGCTTGGAGCCATTCAAGCGCACCGGAAATTTCTTTTGGAAAGTGGCACCTGGCAAGTGAAAGAGCGTCAAGCATTACAAAAAGCCATTCAACGCGCCATCGCCCAGAACCTAATGGATTTCTGGGAGGCAAAAATCACCCCAGAACTTTTTGAAGCAACGCTGCAATCTGTGGTGGAACGCAAATTGTCGCCAGAATCTGCCGCCCAATACCTTTTACAGACAATCCAAGGGTTATAATCCATACGAAGTACACCTATCTATTGTCCAAAAAACATCCTGCGGGTAACTTAAAAAAGAGATGCAGGTTTCCCCATTTAATATCCCTGCAGAGTATAATAAATTAAAGATTTAGGAATAATCGGAGCCATTTATGCAACGAACATTAATTAAAGACCTTCCTCGCCATATCGGTGAGGAGGTTAAAGTGCAGGGTTGGCTACAAACTCTGCGGGATCAAAAAAGTATGCAATTCCTTATTCTACGCGATAAAACCGGCTTGGTGCAGGTTGCGCATTGGAAAAAAGGCAACCCAGAGCTCGCTGAAACAATCTCCAAGTTAGGCACTGAATCAGCGCTGACCATCGTCGGGAAAGTAGTTGCTAACGAAGTCGTCCGCTTGGGTGGGTTAGAAATCCAGCTTGAAGACTTGAAAGTGGAAGGTTTAGCCGAGACGCCGCTCCCCTTCGATCCTTTCGGTGAAGTCCTTCCGGATCAGGATTTTCGCTTAGATTGGCG
>DNSH01000135.1:7853-12143 GCA_003499715.1 Candidatus Mesolinea sp.
ATCACGATTTTATTGAGATACACTCGCCCAAGATCTTAGGCGCTGCCAGCGAAAGCGGCGCAGAGCTTTTCAGCCTAAAGTATTTTGACACGATCGCATATTTAGCCCAATCCCCGCAATTCTATAAGCAAATGGCAATGGCGGCTGGCTTCGAGCGCGTTTTTGAGATCGGGCCGGTTTTCCGCGCCGATCCATCCTTCACCTCGCGCCACATGACCGAATTTACCGGCGTGGATATGGAAATCTCCTGGATTGAGAGCCACGAGGATGTGATGGTCTTTATAGAAAACTGGTTAGCTTACTGCTATGCTGCCGTTCAAGAAAAACATGGCGAGCAGATCAAGGAGCAATTTGGCACAGAGCTGAAAGTTCCTAGTGTGCCTTTCCCCCGTCTGAGCATGGCAGAAGCATATCAAATTCTCAAGGATCAGAATTACGCTTTACCCCCCGAGCAAAAAGGCGATCTGGACCCAGTCGCTGAGCGTGCGCTCGGGAAATACATCAAAGATGCCTACAATCACGACTTTGTGTTTGTTACGGATTGGCCTTTTAGCGTTCGTCCGTTCTACCACATGCTGCACGTAGATAACCCCACACTCACTAAAAGCTTTGACCTGCTGGGCAAGGGGTTAGAGATAACTACCGGCGCCCAGCGTGAGCACCGCTACGAGGTGTTAGCTTCCCAGGCGCAACAAAAAGGCTTATCCCTGGAACCCATTCAGGATTACCTGAACTTCTTCCGATATGGCTGCCCTCCCCATGGTGGCTTCGGGCTCGGGCTCAGCCGGCTTTTAATGATTATGATGGATTTGCCCAATATTCGCGAGGCAGTGTACCTCTTCAGAGGTCCAAACCGCCTGCGCCCCTAAGGAAATACGATGCCAAATCTCTACAGTGACCGCCTGAGACTCCGTGCCGCCGAGCGCAGCGATATTCCTCTCTTCGTCAAGTGGATTAGCGATCCAGAAGTAACCGAAAATCTGATGCTGCGTCTCCCGATGGCACAAGCAGAAGAGGAAATCTGGTATGAAAATATGCTCAAACGTCCTGAGGCAGAGCATGTCTATGTTATTGATATCAAATTGCCACCGCTGGAACCCAATGGAGAACCGCAATGGCTGCCTATTGGCAACACTTCGTTCATCTCAATTATGGAGATAGACCGCTGTGCGGAGATTGGCATCATGATCGGCGAGAAATATTACTGGAACAAGGGTTATGGCACAGAGGCAATGCAAACGATGCTGCGCCATGGCTTTGAAACCCTCAACTTGCACCGTATCTGGCTGCAAGTGTACGTGACCAACCCGCGCGGGATTCGCGCTTATGAAAAAGCAGGTTTCAGGCACGAAGGCGTATTTCGAGAAGGACATTTTCATGGCGGACGCTACCTGGATGTTAACCTGATGAGTATCCTCCGCCAGGAATGGGACCAAATATCATCAACAACGAAAGGCGATTAGTATGACTTCTCCCCACATGCGGCACGACCTCCTCTATGGCAATATTCGCTTGTTTGCAGGCACTGCCTCCCCTGATCTTTCTCAGGAGGTATCCGATTACCTCGGCATTCCGCTCTGCGGCAGAGATGTAATCGAATTCACCAACGAAAACTTGTTCGTTAGGTTGCACACCTCCGTTCGCGGGCAAGACTGCTATATCATCCAAACTACTTCCATACCGGTGCACCGAAACCTCATGGAACTGTTAATCATGACCCAAACTTTACGTTTGGACTCTGCCGGCCGGATTACCGTCGTGGTGCCTTATATGTGCTACGGGCGCTCCGACCGCAAAGATCAACCACGTGTACCCATCACCGCCCGCCTTGTCGCTGATATGATCCAAATAGCAGGTGCTGACCGCTACATTACGATGGACCTACACGCCGGTCAGATCCAAGGCTTCTTCTCCATCCCCGGAGATGTGCTTTCTGGTTATCACATTATCAAGCCATATCTGTTGGATATGCTGCCCTCGATGAACAATCCTGTGATGGTCACGGCAGACTTAGGTTTTGCTAAGCGTGGGCGCCGGTATGCTGAGGCACTCAATATTCCTTTAGCATTCATTGAAAAGCGGCGCCATGGCAACCGCGATAAGTCTGAAGCCTTAACGATTATCGGTGATATCTCCCATCACGATGTTATTTTGATAGATGACGAGGTCGACACAGGTGGCTCGATGGCTGAAGCAACCATGCTCGCCAAAGATAATGGTGCAGAAAATATCTACATGGTTTTCGTGCATCCAATCCTTTCTACCAATGCCGTAGAACGTTTAGCTGCTCTGCCCGTAAAACAATTTATCACTACGAACACCATCCCCATCCCGCCAGAAAAACAAGCGCTCTTTGGCGGCAGGCTTACCATCCTGACCATTGGACCTTTAATCGGTGAAGTGATCCGCCGTGCTAACGAGGGCAGAAGCGTGGGGGCAATGTTTAATGAGTGAAGCTAAAAGGAAACAGAAATGCCTGAACTCCCCGAAGTGGAAACCATCCGCCGAGGGTTAATTTCAGGGAACGGTGAAATTCCCCCATTATTGCATCAGCGCATCACCTCAGTAGATTTGTTTTGGCGAAAAACGGTTGCCAGCCCTGACCCACTGCAGTTTATTCAAGAGCTTAAGGGGTGCGAAATTATCGATCTAAGCCGGCGGGGAAAATTCTTGCTCATCAACCTCGACCGTGAGACACTGATTTTTCATTTGCGCATGAGCGGAGACTTGCGCATGCAACCAGCCGGCGAACCAACCCAACAGCATGATCGGCTCCAGCTCAATTTTAATTCAGGCTGGAAGTTGGTCTTCAACGACACACGCAAATTTGGGCGCGCCTGGCTGACTGAAGATCCCCAAAAGGTGCTTTCCGGCATCGGACCCGAGCCACTTGACTCAGATCTTACCCCCGATAAGTTCTATGCTATGCTTCAAGTCCGCTCTCGCCAAATCAAGCCGCTGCTGATGGATCAACGCTTTCTTGCCGGATTAGGCAATATTTACACCGATGAAGCCCTCTTTTCTGCCGGTATTCACCCCTTGCGGCGCAGTGATACCCTCACCCAACCCGAAGCTGAGCGGTTATTAGCAGCGATTCGTGAAGTGCTCCAAAAAGGCATCCTTGCAAAGGGTGCCAGCATCGATTGGGTTTACCGTGGCGGGGATTTTCAGAATCATTTCCAGGTGTATAAGCGCACCGGCAGCCCTTGCCTGCGGTGCGGAACGCCCATTCAACGCATCGTGGTCGGGCAGCGTAGCACGCACTTCTGCCCTGTTTGCCAACCTCAAGGAGGCTCCCATGTATGAAAAATTTGCCTCGGTCTATGACTATTTTGTCAACTGGAGCGAGCGCTTGAGCTACGAAATTCCTTTCATCCTCGAGCAGCTCAGCCAACTGGGTAAAGATCCTTACCAAATCAAAGTGCTGGATGCAGCTTGTGGAACCGGTCAACACGCGATTGCCTTAGCCCAAGCCGGTTATCAGGTTGCTGGGGCAGATTTATTCCCCCAGATGGTCCAATTGGCGGATCTTAATGCCAGCGCAGCGGATCAAAAGATACGCTTCAAAGCTGCCGGCTTTGGCAGCATTGCTGCTGTATTCCCAGACGAGCAGTTTCAGGCAGTATTATGCTTAGGCAATTCCCTGCCACATGTCAAGTCCTCCAATGAATTGCTAACTACTCTGGTTGATTTTGCCAAACTGCTTGCGCCTGGTGGACTGCTCCTCATCCAGCAGCGCAATTTTGATCATATTATGCGCGCCAAAGAACGGCATATGCCACCACAATCCCACCAGAAAGGCGACGAGGAGTGGCTCTTCTTCCGCTTTTACGATTTCGAGCCGAGCGGCTTGATTCAGTTCAACATCCTCACGCTTCACCGAAAAAAAGATCAAAACTGGCAGGTAGAATTAAATTCCACTACCCTCATGCCCATCCTTTCTGAGGATCTAATGAGGGCTCTTATTCATGCCGATTTTGGGGATATTCAGTGCTTCGGAAATCTTAAAGGCGATGCGTTCGATCCTATCACAAGCCCGGATTTAATCGTATTAGCCAAACGCATTTAATTTACAAAAAGTTACGCTTTACCACGGAGAACAGAGCTGGTCCGTTCGCGGTTTTGTTTCCACCAAGCCACCGTATCCTCAATGGTCGCAGCAACCGGCCGGGATTGGTAGCCTAGCTCTTCAGTCGCTTTACGAGAAGAAATGAGCGAATTGCTGCGTAAAGTCTCTACCGAATAGCGTGTGAAAATAGGTTTTTGATGGCTCAGGCGGTAATAGACCTC
>DNSH01000135.1:12326-13285 GCA_003499715.1 Candidatus Mesolinea sp.
CCTGCTGCTTTTTGCACCAGATTGCGCATTTGGCTGACTTCAATTTGCTCCCCTGAAAGCAAATAAACCTCACCGCATCTGCCACTTTCAGCAGCTAAGATATGCCCTCTGGCGATATCGCGCACATCGACAAAATCAAATCTTCCTTCAACCGTAAACGAAGGCGCTTTTTTCATCCACGCCAAGATCATCTCACCCAATTCTGAGCGTTTGAAATCATAAGGTCCAATCACACCTGTCGGGCAGACTATGACGGCATCCAGCCCTTGTCGCACGGCGTCTAAGATTAAAAGGCTGGCTTCTGCTTTAGTTTGGTCATACGGTCCAGCTGGGTTGTTGGGGTCAAAGGCTAAGCGCTCATCAATCATCACGCCTGCAGGCGGGCGTTGCAAAGCATGAATAGAGCTGGTATACACCAGACGGCGTACGCCAGTCCTTCGAACGGCTTCTATCACATTCCGTGTACCCTCCACATTGACACGCCGCATCAGATCGAGCATGTCTGGAGTGATTGCCACTAAGGAGGCTAAATGGAAAACTACGTCAACCTCATGGCAAGCTTCGATCATGCGCTCCAAATCCAGGATATTGCCCGGAAATATTTCAACATCCAGCCCTTCCAAGGGCGTTAGGTCTTCGCCCGGAAGAACTAACCCCCGCACCTGCTCGCCTTGAGCCAGTAATTCTCGCACCAAGACATTACCAAGATGCCCAGCAGCTCCAGTTACTAAAATCATTTTTCCTCTTGATTTCTCATCTAAATAATTTCTTAGAATGATGTAGTAATTGTACCAGTGCAGAAATGCAGCAATAAAGATCATAGCGTTGAGGGTGTTGAAAAATATTAGTTAACCGGACACCCAAATTTTTCAAAGTAAAGAATTTCAATCTGCCCTCACCCTGCCCTCTCCCAGCTCCGAATCCCGTTCGTTTTTCGGCATCAATCTGCTGGGAGAGGG
>DNSH01000135.1:13449-15412 GCA_003499715.1 Candidatus Mesolinea sp.
CCCCCGCCTGCAAACATCTTTCCCCTCCCCAGCATCGGACGGAAAGTTTTACACTGAAACGAGACGCTGGGGAGGGGAACCAAAGGGGTGGGGCTTATGAACATATTGTGATCTTCTTGAATATAAAGTTATTCATTTTTCAATATTCTGGACATTTTCAACACCCTCTAGCGTTTACCCAACAAATATTATCTTTCCTGTAGAGTTAGTTATAATAGAAGAAAATAACTCACATGTTGTGTGTTTAAAAGAGGTACACCATGAAAATTGCTATTGGCTGTGACCACACTGGAATCGCGCTCAAAGAAGCACTGAAAACTTATCTTGATAGCCGCATGATTCCATGCGAAGACTTTGGCACTTTCACCGAAGAAAGCACCGACTACCCGCGCATTGCAGAGAAAGTGTGTAAAGCAATCCTTTCCGGCGGCTTTGACCGCGGAATCCTGATTTGTGGAACGGGCGTGGGCATGTCCATTGCTGCCAACAAATTCAACGGTATTCGTGCTGTTGTGTGCAGCGAGCCTTACTCCGCTATCATGGCACGCCGGCATAATAATGCCAACGTCTTGTGCATAGGCGCGCGCGTTGTCGCTGGGGGCTTAGCCACCCTCATCTGTGAAGGCTGGTTGAATGCCGCCTTTGAAGGTGACCGGCACCAGCGCCGTTTAGACATTATCACGCGCATAGAACAGCGCAATAGCCTTCCGGGGATTTCACCGCTGGATGAATCCGCTGCAAAAGAGGAATCTCAGAATGCCTCCAAACTTACAGATGAGCCGAAACCTAATCAGGATACACAGCCACTATCTCCTACTGCGGGGGTATAATATCACCGTCCATCACGCTTAAAACCTTATTAAACGCCCAAGGAGGCACAATGAAATACCAAATTTTCGGAGATAAACTCCCCATTGTTACCTTGCAGTTTGAAGCCGGTGAGAGTATCTATACCCAATCCGGCGGTATGACCTGGATGACCGATAACTTTACCATGGAGACCAACATGAAAGGCGGCTTGATGAAAGGTCTCGGCCGTATGCTCAGCGGGGAATCCCTCTTCATGGCAACCTATACGGCAAAAGCTTCTGGTGCAGAACTAACCATTGCTTCATCCTTTCCTGGCGAAATTCTGCCTCTGGAGCTCAACGGCACCCAGCAGTGGATTTCCCAAAAATCAGCCTTCCTCTGCGCTACGCCGGGTGTAAATCTTTCCACATTTGTCACCAAAGCCAGAGCGGGTTTCTTTGGCGGTGAAGGTTTCATCTTGCAAAAGTTAGATGGAGCAGGAATCGTGTTTCTCGAAATTGACGGGACAGTGGTGGAAAAGAACCTACGTCAAGGCGAGCGCCTCAAAGTCGATACGGGTAACGTAGCTGCTTTCGAGAGCACTATAAAGTATGATGTTGAAACAATTAAAGGCTTTACGAATGTGCTCTTCGGCGGCGAAGGGCTTTTCTTAAGCGTCTTGGAAGGTCCCGGGAAAGTTTACTTGCAATCGATAAATGTTTCCGGTTTCGCTGCACGCTTACTCCCTTATCTTCCTCATAGAGACTAATCCAAATTATTAAACAACGAGGGCTGTTTTTTGTAAAATAGCCCTTTTTTTAATTGCCTTAGTTTCTCTAATGGTTTATTTAGGCATGGATTGCTAAAGCGGCTTGACCATATAAAGTTCCCCCATCTCAAAACCGCGCATGGCATAGTACTGCCGCGTCCCAACTGCAGCAATTACTGCCAAGCGCTTGTAACCCTGCGCTCTGGCGATTTCTTCTGCTTTCTGGATTAGATTCTTCCCTAAGCCGGCATGCTGTGCCGCTCCAGCTTGCTCGGTGCCAACTTCTAACGACTGACCGTAAACGTGTACCTCGCGGATTATCGCAGCACCTTCCAAATCTTGTAATTCAAGCAAGTTATTCTCGTGGGGTAAAGAAAGCCGAAGGAAGCCTGCTAAGCGATCATC
>DNSH01000148.1 GCA_003499715.1 Candidatus Mesolinea sp.
TGAGCTCAAGCGGCCTCAAGTCGCAGAGCGAATGCAGAAGTTATGAAACTTCTGCACGTCAATTACCAAAGAAAAATGCAGTCCGCAAGGTTAGAGCTGTGTGAATGCTAGTGTACATCCCCTCCTCACAGCTTGAGGAGGGGAGCAAATCCGAATAAATGCATACACCATCTATCAAGTTTGCAGATGTTCGCGCAAATAAGCGCCCGCCATTTCAAAATAGGTATGAGGTAGCTTCCTAGCATTCGGATGCTTGATTATTAGATAGACTGTATGGGAAGTGATCCCTGATAAAAAGCCATCCTGATTCTGGAATTCGACCTCTTTTCCGGCAATAGCTTGCCAGAATGAGCGGTACCCTATCCCGTAAAATATCACCACTTTAGGTTGGTTCTCTTGGATCCGCCTGGCGATATGCGCGCTACGCTGAGGGTAGTATTCCTGATAATATGTTTCCCGCTTAGCTAAAAAGGGGAGCGTCGACCACTGGGCATACGCCCATGCACTTGTACGCGGGGAAGGCAACGGGAGCAATTCCATCAGGCAGATTTCTCCGTTCTTACGTCCCAAGTAATCCTGTTGGTAAGTTCGTAGCGCTTCCAGTCCGTGAGGCTGACCTTTTGCTACCAGTGTGATCTTGGCGATCTGCATCCACGTGCGTTGCAGTTTCACTGGATTGGTGAAGAATTCTGGCATCCTAAGCAAAAGGTGAAAATCCCGCAGGTCAGCTAGTTCGGGTTTCCCGAGCTGCTTCCAAGCTTTGAGCCTAGCCTGCATTTCTTCCAAGCTGTTTCCACCCCCTTCTTCCATTCCAATAAACCAGAACCTGCCATCCAAATTACCATATCCGTAAAAGGTTTGCATGAATTGGCGAAGGTCATCATCATTCAAAGTTTCCATAGATTAAGCCTTTTTTGGTTTATAGCTGTTATAATCTTTATTTAGGAAAATACCCAGATAAAGATCACATGTATGTATGCAACTGTGGGATAACAAAAAGTAGTATTCTACCTCAATGCTATTGCTTTTTTCTGCTTAGCGAACCTGGGTCATTGGCATGATGACCTTACATTTACCTCATAAAGTGGTAGAAAGAAAGTAGTGGGACCAATGGATGCGGAAAATAGGGCTTCATTTTCTCCAGGTACTTTGGTAAATTGTCGCCAGCGCTTGTGGAGGGTGGATTACCAGGAAAAAGAGATTCTTCACCTCACGGCAGTTGACCAGAGCGATTACCATACAAAAGCTTATCTCCCTGTGGAGAAGGTGACACCAAGTAGCCTTGAGTATCCCTCCCCCCAGAAGATTGGCTCCATCCAAGACCAAAAGTTGATGTTGGAAGCTTTCCGGCTTAGCATGGTCAACAGCACCACGCCATACCGTGCCTTGCAATATTCACGTGCCATTCCGATTTCCTATCAGCTCGTTCCTGTAACCATGGCTCTGGAGCAGGAAAAGGTTCGTATGTTGATTGCCGATGATGTCGGTTTGGGCAAGACGGTCGAGGCTGGTTTGATTATCCAAGAGTTGCGCGTGCGCGGATTAGCTAAAAAGGTGCTTGTTATTTGCCCAGCAAATTTGCGCCAGCAATGGAAAGAGGCACTCGAATACTTTTTCCACATTGAAGCCGATATCTATTCCCGAGAAACGCGCCGGCAGTTGGAGAAAAACCTACCTGCGGGCACAAATCTACTGGAGTTTCGTGATGCTTTTGTTATTTCAGTGGATTATGCCAAAGCTACTGAGGTTAAAAATTTGCTCTTAGATACTAACTGGGATGTGGTGGTGATTGATGAAGCCCACCAGGTCGCCAAGCCGCATCAGGCAAGCGCTGACCAATCCGTTCAGATGGACCGCTGGAATCTTGCCAGAGATCTTTCAGCCTCAAAAAGAATTGAGCATCTCTTGCTCTTGACCGCTACTCCCCACAATGGCTACACCGATTCTTTTGCCAGCCTGATTAACCTCTTAGGCGTGGGCGCGGTTTCTGGACCGGTTCATAACCCTATCATTCATCGTGAAATCGCCAAGGATCACCTCGTTCAACGCCGCAGGGCGGATGTGGAAGCATGGCTGAGCATGGGCAATTCTAAAATCCAATTCCCCAAGCGAGAGCAGTCTGAGGAAGTGATTAAGCCTACTTCAGATGAATTAGCCGTTATTGAAGCGGTTAAGCATTATAGCAACCTTATTTTGGATAACGCAAAAGGAGCTTCAAAGCATATCTACACGTTGGCTGGATGGACGGTACTTCACCTACATAAACGTGCGCTTTCCAGCCCTCAAGCGCTGCGGTGTTCATTGCAAAACCGCAAAAGAACCCTCGAGAGACGCGTCAAAGATCTCACCGAAGATGATCCTGGCCTCTCGGTACAGGATGCGCGGGCTAATGTATTGGATGACCAAGTGAGCGACCTGTATGATGAAGATGAAATTATCCTGCGCTCAGATAAAATCACGCCAGGTTCTCCGGATATGATTCGTGCTGAGCTGCAAGCCTTAGAGAAATTAATCAACCAAGCCGATCAAATTACCCCTTCTAAAGATAGCAAACTCTTCTGTCTGACCAAGAATACTTTACCCAGTCTGCTGAGAAACAAGCCAAAGGTGATCATCTTCACTAAATACCGCGATACCATGCATTATTTAGAGCAACAACTGCGCGCTAACCCGCGCTTTGCTGATGCTGAAATACTGACCCTAGATGGTACCCTTAATGAAAAAGAGCGTGGGGAGGTCTTTACCCAGTTTGGGGAAGCCCACAAGGCTATCTTGGTAGCCACGGATGCCATCAGTGAAGGCATTAACCTGCAGCAATATGCCAGCCAAATTATTCACTATGAACTGCCCTGGAACCCTAACCGCCTGGAGCAGCGCAATGGCCGTGTGGACCGCTTTGGGCAAACTGAACCCGTGGTACAGATCCGCACCATGGTGATGGATGAGACTTTAGATGCAACCATCCTCAAAGTCTTGGTGCAAAAGGCTAATCAAATCCGCCAGGATTATGGCTTTTCGCCACCTTATTTCGGGGATGAGACCAGTATCTTGAGCCTTATCCAGGAGCATGGCTACCGCATCCTGCAACCTGATCTGTTTTCAATGCTTGGATCTCCCTCCAACCATAATGAGGATCCCTTCAACACCGAAGTGCTGGAGCGTATCAAGCAAGATTCTTTTTATGGCCAGACTGACCTCTCCCTCCCGTTCATCCAAGAGCAAATTGATAAAACCTACCAGACCGTTGGTAGCCCTGAGATGATTAAGAACTTTGTCATAAGCGGCTTGAAGCGCTTTAATTGCGCCATGACCGAGAACAAAGATGGCACCTATAGGATCGCCATTCAGCACCGCGATCTTAAACTGCCTGGCAAGGAAGACATCTACCCTTCGGCAAGCTTCGATCCCAACTTAGGGCTGCAAAATTCCAAGATTGAAATTCTCGATTTGGGGCATCCTCTCGTTCGCCGGCTGATTGACCTCATCAAGCAGGAAACCTTCAATTTAGAGCGTGGTTCCTATGGGCGCTCAGCAGGTCTTCTCACTCAGGATGTCTCTGAGACCACAGCCGTGGTCACCTTATTGCTGCGCTTTGTCACCGAAACCACGCCCGCGCAAATCTTTGAAGACCTGGTTACCTTTGCTTTCAATGTGTATTCTGGAGAGGTTCTACCTCCAGAAGTAGCTCAGCGTTTGGCGCATCCCACCCCTGCCACAGGTGCTTTGGATAACCAAGAAATTTCGGAGGTCCTTGCGGATGCGCTCGCGCATCTGGACCTCCCCAAGATGATCGCAGATTGCATCGAGGCGCGGCGCCAAGAAATCATCCGCGAGCGCCAAGCTTTCCGCCAAGGTATCAACCGCGAGCTGCACTGGCTCAAAGAAAGTGACCAAATCAAACTTGGCTCCAGTGATATTTTAGCCATCACTATCCTCTGGCCAGCAAAATAGGGGCGCTTATGAATAACAACATCAAGACTTCAGGCGGCATTTTCACCCAGCACTTTATCGAAACCTTGGAGCAGGATCACGTCAGCCATCCAGCGCTTAAACCCGAAACTTTTATCTTCCCCTATCAGGAGCGCATTGGCGAGCGCGAGTTGGATGCCCGCATGAGCATGGCTTGGGAATCCTTGGTGGAGCGCTGGGATGTCATCGGGCGCGAAATAGCCAGCTTAGATATCTCCGCCCTGCGTCAACGTTGGATCCGCCCCTTGTTCTCCGCCTTGGGCTTCAACCTGGAGTTCAACCGCAGCGATATCGTCCTTGACGAAGATAAACGTTACCCCATCAGTTACTTTGGCCGCTGCGGCACCACGGAGCAGGTTATCCCCATCCATAGCGTGCTTTACCGCAACTGCAGTGAAGGCTCCTTAGAGGCTAAGCTTGCCCCTGGCCGTGGCGTCAAGAACGCTGCCCCGCACGACATGCTGCAAAGCTTCCTCAACCTGAGCAAGGATCACTCCTGGGGTTTGCTTACCGATGGCATTTCGCTGCGTTTGCTGCGCGATTTTTACCATTCCTACACGCGCGGCTATGTCGAGTTCGACCTAAAAGGCATCTTCGAGAACCGCGATTTCGCCGGCTTCCGCGCGATGTACCGCCTGCTGCATGCCAGCCGCTTTTACCGCTCTCCAAGCCAAGAAGCTGCCCCTATCGATGCACTCTATGAAGATTCGCTTTCCCAAGGTGTTGCCGTTGGCGGCAAGCTGCGCGAGAATGTGCAAGCGGCTATTGAGCAGTTTGCCGATGGCTTCTTGATCAGCTCACCAGGCTTCTTACAGCAGCTCCAGTCGCAACCTGATGGCGCCCAGCAGCTTTATCAAGATATCCTTGTCTCCATCTACCGCATCCTGTTTCTGCTCTTCGCCGAGCAGCGCGGAATGCTCCCAGGGCGCGGCTCGCTCTATCATGAGGAATACAGCCTGACGGCTTTACGCACCTTGGCTGAACGACCGCAGGGTGAGGACCCCCACTTGGACCTGTGGGAAAAGCTGAAGGTGACTTTCTCCATGGTTGAGCATGGCGTCCCTCAGCTGGGGATTTATGCCTATAATGGTGCGCTTTTTAGCGCTGCCCGCACGTCGCTGCTTATGCCGGAAGGGGGCGCAGAAGCCCCGCACTGCCGGAATGACTACCTATTGTCAGCTATCCGCCACCTGACCACCGTGGAGCAAGATAAGGTCTTACAGCGCATCTCCTATTCCGACCTCTCGGTGGAGGAGATTGGCAGTATCTACGAATCGTTATTGGATATCACTCCGCGCATCAGCACCTCTCCGCTGAAGGTCAACGGGCGGGAAATTTCTGCGAATTCCTTCTTCCTGGACCCGCGGGGGATGGCTCGCAAGACCACCGGCTCGTATTACACTCCGCCTTCACTGGTCAATGGGCTGATAAAGTCGGCGTTGGAGCCGGTGCTTTTGGAGCGCCTGAGGCAAGCTGTGCCAGGCTACGAAAGTGATCTGGTTGATGCTCTCACCCCCGAAGAAGCCCAGCGCGCTGAGGAAGCTCTGCTCGCGATTAAGGTGGTTGATCCCGCCTGTGGCAGCGGCGCCTTTCTGATTGCAGCCGATAACCGCTTGGGCTTGGAGTTAGCCCGCATCCGTGAGCACAGCCAGTTTCCACCCGATTCTGCCCTGCGGCATGCCCGCCGCGATGTGCTCGCGCATTGTATCCACGGCGTGGACCTCAACCCTATGGCGGTGGAGCTCTGCAAGGTGAGCCTGTGGATCAACGCAGCGGTAGAAGATGCCCCGCTCAACTTTTTGGACCATCACATTCAATGCGGCAACTCACTGGTAGGCGCCGCGCCTGATCTGCTTCGGCAAGGCATCCCCGATGATGCCTATAAACCTCTGAGTGGCGATGATAAAACCCTTGCCAGTGATCGCAAAAAGCAAAATCGCAAGGAACGCGCCGGCCA
>DNSH01000005.1:0-5474 GCA_003499715.1 Candidatus Mesolinea sp.
CCCCAATGGTGGATGATGGTGGCGCTGGGCTTAGCCGCTGGTATGGGCGCTGGCGGGATAGATAGCAGCCTCAATGCCTACGTGGCTCGGCATTACAGCGCTGGCTTGATGCAATGGTTGCACGCCAGCTACGGCGTGGGTGTTACCGCTGGTCCACTGATCATGACAGCTGCCCTGACCAACTTCCGAGATTGGCGCTTAGGTTACTTGCTGGTGGGTGCGGTGCAGCTCGTGCTGGCTGTGACCTTCTGGATCACTCTACCCATTTGGCAGCAAAATAATAGCGCCCCAGTCGAGACACCAGCTGAGCCGCAACCAGAGGTGAACTTAGGGCAGACGCTCAAGCGTCATCGTGTTTGGCTGAGCATGTTGCTCTTTTTTTTCTACGTGGGCTCTGAAGTCACTATGGGCACCTGGGTTTACTCCTTGCTTACAGAAGGGCGGGGTGTTAATCCACAGTTAGCCGGGTACTTTGCGGGCAGCTATTGGTTCACCTTCACTGTTGGGCGCATCTTAGCCGGTTTAGTAACGCGTAAGATCAATATCCAATCGCTGGTCAAAGTTTGCATCATAGCATCCATACTGGCAGGGGTGATCCTAGGGCTAAACATAAGTGCCTGGGTGAACTTAGCCGCAGTAGCGGTGATCGGCTTTGCATTTGCACCCATCTTCCCCGGTTTGATTTCTGGCACGCCTGGCCGGGTTGGGCAGCAACACAGCAACAACACAATTGGTATGCAAACCGCCGCTGGAAGCCTTGGCGGCACAGCGCTGACGAGCTTAGTAGGCGTGCTGGCACGGAGTTACGGGCTGGAAGTGGTGCCTGCGGCAATGGTCGCCTTTTTAGCCTGCTTACTAGTGGGATACATTATCTTTGAACGCAGAGGGGCAGCTGCTGGCTAAGCAAGATTTTTTACGCTTACGCTGTTTACCCTCGAGTATAATTGCCAAAGGGGACGAGAACCCCAATAACGTTTAGATCACACTCACCCAAAAAAGAAAGGAGCTTACATGCCTGAACCGTTAGCTTGGATTGATGATGAACTACAATCCCTCAAAAAAACTGGTCTGTATAACATTATTCGCACACTGGACTCTCCTCAAGGGGCTTGGCTGGTGGTGGATGGGAAAAAGGTGCTCAACTTTTGCTCGAATAACTATTTAGGCTTAGCCAACCACCCGCATATTGTGCAAGCAGCTACCCAAGCCATGCAGACTTATGGTGTTGGCCCAGGTGCTGTGCGCAGCATTGCCGGCACCATGTCCTTGCATATCCGTTTGGAGGAGCGCTTAGCTGCGTTTAAAAAAGTGCCCGCCGCGATCACCTTTCAATCCGGTTTTTCCGCTAACTTAGCCGCCATCCCAGCGCTGGTGGGTAAAGAGGATGTCATCTTCTCCGATGAGCTCAATCATGCCAGCATTATTGATGGCTCGCGCCTCTCGGGCGCTAAGATTATCCGCTTTGCCCATTGCGATCCTGCCGATCTAGAGCAGAAAATCCAGGAGGCAGCTGGTACCTACCGCCGCGGCATTGTCATCAGCGATGGCGTTTTCTCCATGGATGGTGATATTGCACCGCTGGATAAGCTTGTAGAAATTGCCAAAAAGTATAACTTGATGACTTTAGTGGATGATGCCCATGGCGAAGGCGTTTTGGGTGAGGGTGGACGCGGCATTGTGGATCATTTCCACTTGCATGGCAAGGTAGATGTGGAAGTGGGCACCTTCTCCAAGGCTTTTGGCGTGGTCGGCGGAGCGGTAGCGGGGGACGCCCGTGTGGCAGAATGGCTGCGCCAGCGCGGCCGCCCGTTCTTGTTCTCTTCGGCGGTCACTGTGCCGGATACAGCTGCCACATTGGCTGCCATCGACCTGCTGGAAGAATCCACCCAATTGGTAGACCGCCTGTGGGAGAATGCGCGCACCTTCCAGCAAGAAATGCGCACGTTAGGCTTCGATACCGGCAAAACCCAAACGCCCATCACGCCTGTGATGTTAGGCGATGTGCAGTTAGCGCGCGAATTCAGCCGGCGCTTGTTTGAAGAAGGCGTCTTTGCCCAGGCTATCGGTTATCCAACCGTTCCGCAGGGTAAGGCGCGCATCCGCGTGATGCTTTCCGCCACGCATAGCCGGCAAGACTTAGACCAAGCTTTGGAGATCTTCCACAAAGTTGGCAAGCAACTCGGCGTTTTGCAGGGCTAACCGTCAGCTGATTGGATTAGGATTGCAAAAGCTCCCCAGTGCTGGGGAGCTTTTAGTATGCCGAAGGTGGGAATCGAACCCACATACCCGAGGGTACACGATTTTGAGTCGTGCGCGTCTGCCTATTCCGCCACTTCGGCTGGCAAATTAAGTATACCAAAGCCTGCGTGCGGGTCAAGGAAATGGCAGACGTTAGCGCACATGCTCTTTCATGGTACCCTACGGGCAGGCTTCGCACTCTCCTGACCATGAATGGCATGTGACCTTTAGGTCTCCAAGGAAACTGGCTAAGCTACAATGACAATTGGTGAGCATAAATGATTTGAAAAAGGGAGACCTACGGTCAAATTCCCTCGCTGGTCCTTACAGGAGGCTCTGCACTGAGGACACCAGCCAGAACAAGAGGCTTCGCACCTGGGAGATCGGCGAGAACAAAAGGGTATAATTCGCGTAAGATAACAATCTTTTAGGAGCACAGCATGCAGTTAGGAATTATCGGCTTGCCGCAATCGGGCAAAACCACGCTCTTCAAAGCCCTCACGCACGTGGATGTGCCCACGGAGATCTCCTCCGGGCAATTAGAAGTGCATACCGCCGTGGTGGACGTGCCCGACCCGCGCGTGGACCAGCTGGTCCAGCTCTACAAGCCCAAGAAGATTGTGCGCGCCAAGGTAACTTATGCCGATATCGCCGGCTTGGATGGCAGCGCCGGCAAGAATGGCCTATCGGGCGCGCTTTTCAATCAGCTGGCGCAAATGGATGGTTTTGTGCACGTGGTGCGCCAGTTCGAAAACGCCAGTGTACCCCATCAAGCTGGCAGCATCGACCCAGTGCGCGATATTCAAACCATGGATACCGAGTTTATCCTCAACGACCTGGTCATGGTGGAGCGCCGGTTAGAGCGCCTGAGGGAAGAGCATCGCCGCGGCGTAACGCGCGACCGCGCCCTCATTCAGCAGGATATCGACCTCTTCGAGCGCCTCCAAGCAGTATTGGAGCAGGAGCTGCCTCTGCGGCATTATGACTTCACGCCGGAAGAAGATAAAACCTTAGCCAGTTTTCAATTCCTCAGCCGAAAACCGCAAATCATCGTGTTCAACCAGTCTGAGGACCAGCCGGTCATCCCGTATGAAAGCCCGCATCCGCATACGCGTGTCATCAGCCTGCCAGCCAAGCTGGAAATGGAAATTGCTGAGTTGGATCCGGAAGATGCGGCACTCTTTATGCAGGAATATGGCATCACTGAGCCGAGCCTTTCGCGCCTCATCAGCCTCTCCTATGATCTGTTGGGCTTGCAGTCGTTTTTTACCGCCGGCGAGAAAGAAGTGCACGCCTGGACGCTGCGCAAAGGCTCCAATGCGCGTGAAGCCGCCGGCGTGATCCACACGGATATGGAAAAGGGCTTTATCCGTGCTGAAGTGGTCTCCTTTGAGGATATTATCACTTATGGCAGCACGGCTGAAGCGCGCGCCAAGGGCCGCTTGCGCGTGGAAGGGAAAAACTACATCGTCCAGGACGGCGATATCCTGGAGATCCGCTTCAATATTTAGATTTCAAAACTTGGCGTTACGATTGTCTCAAAATTTTGCCCAGATCGTCCAAATCGACGCGAGAGGTCAGGTCAAAACTGAGCGGGGTTACGGAAACTTTGTGGTCAATGACTACCGCATGTAAGTCGCTATCTTCTTCCGGAGCACCTTCTTCCAGGTTAATCGTATAACTGATCCTACGGGCACCGTCCGCCGCATCAGTCTCAACGGGCATGGGGAAGTAGTAGCGTAAACGCGATTGGCGCGTCACCACCCAGGGCGTTTCCGGCGTGGCATCATGCGGAACATCCACTTTAAGCACACTCACGTCAAAGGGTAGCTCTAACCGCAGCATGCGCTCAGCAAAATAGCGGGTAAAGTAAGCAGCAGCGGAAAAATCAACCTCCGGGGATAGATCCAAATGTTGCTGAACAGGTGTTTGCAAGGAAACCGCCAACGCTGGGATGCCAAAGGTAGCCGCCTCGAGCGCAGCACCCACTGTTCCGCTGATCGTTACACCTGAAGCCACGTTTTCGCCGTAATTGATACCAGATACCACCAAATCTGGCTTGAAACCCAGAACTTCGTAGTAGCCATGCAAAAAAGCTTGCGCTGGTGATCCACCCACGGCGTAAACTTGCCACTCCTGCCCGCGTACGGTCATCGTGCGTGGCTCGATGTGTCCGTCTGATTCGCGCGGCAGCGCTCTGCCCATGGATGTTTGCTGCACACGCGGTGCAACCACATGCACAAAGCCGATTGGCGCTAAAGCTTCCGCCGCCGCCCATAAGCCCGGCGAGTTGATACTGTCATCATTTGTAAGCAAAATTTGCGGTTTATTATTCGGTTTCATCAGCTTTATTGTACTCAGGAGCGAAGCGTGATGCAACGCCGTTGTGCAAATCTCAATGATGTGCGGAAAATCTATGGGTGACTAATTAGTTACATCTTTTCTGGGTAGTTTTTAAGCAATTCCTGCCCGGGCATGAGGATTGCTTTGGGCTCACACACGCTTTTGCAGAAGCAGCAACCCACTAGGCACAGGAAAGGCTCCGCCACCCATACCCTGCCATTCTCGTCGCGTTCATAAACCTCGCGAGCGCAGATTTCCAAGCAGGCGCCGCAGTTATTGCACAGCTCCTCAGAAATGGTGGGGAACCACGGGATTTGTTCCCTGGGGTAACCGCGCCAAGTGCCATAATCGCGCGCCACCAAGGCTTTACCTCGCTGCTTGCGCCTGTAGTAGCGTGTGTATTCCATGCGCAGCGCGCTGGCATAGTCCTTTTCTGCCACCTTGGGGACGTAGTTGTGCTTGCGCACACCTGCCAGCAGCATTTCTCCTAACTTCTCATTGGTGGGTGTAACGCCTTGGGCAAAAAGCTCAGCAAACAGTTCCTCTAAGCCAAGCAATCCAGCTGGCGCTGAGCCAATATTCAACATGCGGTAGCTCAGATCTGGCATGTTGCCTCGCTCGTCAGACCTTTCCTTGGGCACATTCGGCTGCTGCAGCCCGCAAATGGGCAACCATGGCGGTCAGCCCATTGCTGCGCTGTGAAGAAAGATGGCGCCAAAACCCTAAGGTTTCAAAAAGACTCAGGTTCACATCCGCAAATGCCTCAGCCGGCTGCCCGTTGAGCAGCTGATGCAGGATGGCGACCAGACCCTTGACGATCAGCGAGTCGCTATCGGCATCAAAATAGAGTTTGCCATCTTTGCAAGTGATATCAAACCACACGCTGGATTGAC